>JAPUKX010000122.1 GCA_027295435.1 Planctomycetota bacterium
CCGGCAACTCGATCCGCTACAGCGAAACCATCAAGGACTCCGCCAAGATGTTCAAGCGCGATGCCGAGTCGATCCGCCGCGCGAAGCAGTCGAAGCTCGATTGCCGGATGGTCAAGCCGGACAAGCCGAAGCGGATCACGCTGGCCGATCTCGCAGCGCACGATCGAGAGATGATCGCCGACCGGCGATACAAGACGCTGCTCGGGTACGACCACGCCGTGGGGCACGCGATCAAGGTCCTGGGCTCTAAGGCGCGCGCGGATCGGATCAGCCGGGCGGACGTGGCGAAGCTCAAGGCCAAGATGAGGGAAAGGGACTACAGGCCGGCGACGATCGACAAGACCGTGCGGACGCTCAGGGCCATGTGGAACCGGGCCAAGGCCGAGGGTTTCCTGGCGGACAATCCCTTCGCCGGCAACGGCGTCCGGTGGGACCCGCGAGACTCGCGGATCTTCACCGCCGAGGAAATCGACGCGATGGTGGACGTAGCGTCAGACGACTGGTGGCGATTGTTCATCCGGGTCCTGGCGACGACCGGGCTGCGGCTCAACGAGGCCCTGCACCTTCGCTGGTGCGACGTGGACTTGGACACCGCTTCCGTGAAGGTCTGCCGGCACGACGCCGAGACGTTCACGGTGGACGGCGAGACCTACCCGCTGCTTCCCTGGAGCGCCAAGGCGAAGGCGAGCTATCGCACGATCCCGCTGCCGGATCAGACGGCGGCCGGCTTGGGGCGATACAAGGCCAAGGCCGACGGCTCCGCCTATGTGTTCGTCGACCTGGGCAGGCTCGGAGCGATCGACGCTCGCCTTCGGGCGGGCACCCTGCGGGACGACTACTTGATCGTCAACACCGTCTGGCGGCGGTTCAAGGCCATCCAGAGCCAGGCCCAAGCGCTGCTCGCCCAGCGACGAGGGGTCGCGCCCAAGGACGTGGAGTGGCGGCTCGGCTGCATCCACGACTTGCGCGATACTTTCCTCACTGGCATCAAGGGCCTGCCGATCGACGTACTCCAGCGGATCGCGGGTCACGCTGACATCGCCACGACGATCAAGTTCTACACCACGGCCACGGAGCGAGACGATGCCGACGTGCGCGCCGCTGTGGCGGCCAGCGGTTTGGCCGGCGGTCCAGGACCTTTTGCAGGACCTTTTGAGGTTTCCGGGGTCGCGGCGGGTGCTGCGGCGGGCTGAAAGCCGCGTTCTCGGTAGCGCTAATCAACATCCGCGGCAGGACTCGAACCTGCGGACTTCGGCCCCAGAAGCCGATCCACGATCTGGTCAACCAACGAGAAGTTCGCAGCCCCGACGATCCGGTCCGCAATCTGCTGATCCAGCAAAGGCGCGAATCGCTTCTCGGCGACCCCGGGCGCGAACGGCGGGCGAAGCGTCGGGCTGTCGCGCAATGACTCCAACACCGGCATGATGAGCGCTGCCGCGACGAGCTGCGTCGCCGCTTCGCGCGCCATTTCTCGCCGCGTCTGCCGGCCGGTCGCCTGCTGCAGAAGCTGCGCAAAGGGGAGGGCGCCGTGATCGTCAACGGCCGGCCGACAATCAAACGCCGGCTTCACCCCAACCATCACATCCATGCTCTGGATCAAGTCGATCATTTGTCCACGATCTCGGCGTGAAGCGCTCCGGTCTTCTTAAGCTCGTAGATGACCGCGATCTGGTCCTCGACGGGCACCTTCAACTGGTCGAGGGCCGTGAGCAGATCCAGCAGCCGGGTCGCCTGGCGGGTTGGCCGGCCGGAGGTATCCAGGCCCGTCCACCGGCGCGTTGAGTAGACCGGTTGAGCCGGCGTCGGAACCGGCGGGGGCGTGATGCTGGTGATCGAAAGGCCCTTGTGGGTAATGCCGACCGGGGCGATCTCAACATTTCCCGTGATGAGAATGATTCCCTGCTTCTCGTTGATGACGATCCGCGCTTGAGTCTGAATGAGCGACGGATCCAGGGTGATCGTCATCAAGACGGCGATGAAGTTGGCGGGATTCGCCCGATCCGCTGCGGGCAGCAACACCTTGATGTTCTTGGCGTCCTCAACCAGGGCGACCTGGGCATAGCCGTCGAGGGCGAATTCTTCGTTGATCGTCGCAGCGATGGTCGTGGCGACCGGATAGCCGGCGTAGGGGTCCTTCAGAACCAGCCCCATGGTCCCCGCCCCCGTCACGGGATTCGTACGGATATCGCTGAGCATCTGCCCCCCGCCGCGAACCACGCCGCTGCGGGGATTCTCCCCCTCGATGACCACCGCGCCCCGCGCGATCGCCATCGGAAGAAGCGCCGCTGAATCGGGTAACGGCAAGCGAAGAGGCGAAACCACAAGCTGACCGCCTCGCAGACTGCTCGCGTTGAACAGCGTCTCCACGTACACATCAAGTCGATCTCCCTCTCGCACGCCAGCCGGCGGGATCTCCATCGTCACTGCGACAATCGCGTACGCGTCGGCCTTGGCCAGCTCGTCGAGGCTCACCACCGCGTTGCCCAGGTTCTTGAGCAGTTCAGCATACGGCCGGGCTGCGACCATCGAGCTCTTGGCCGTGTCACCCGTGCCATCCAGCCCGATGACGATCCCCAACCCGGTCAGCACGTTGTGCTCGTGACCCTTGATGCGAACGAGATCCTGGATCGCCGTGCCGGTGGCAGTGCTTGCGCCGAGCGCAAGAACGGCGCTGCTGATTGTGAGGAGCAATCGCCCTACTTGCATGCGCACCGCGGACCTCCTGTCCCTTACCGATGTGTTGTGGTTTCTCCGAGCAATCCCCGGGCCAAGTGCCCCCGGGTTCCCCCGGATTCTCCGTGACATGCATCCGGGGCGATGAGGGATCCGGTTACATCACCCCTCTGAAGAAGCGCCGGCTGCACCCGCTGTCTTCGTACAATCCACCCGTGGACGCAACACCAGTTGAAGCATCCAGGCGCATCGACCGTCTGGCCATGGTCGCCGGGCCGCTGGTGGTGCTCGCCCTGATCGGGTGGTTCACCGGCTGGACGGGTCCTGATCAGCCACATGGCGGCGGTGACACGGCCCGGGTGCTGCTGACCTCGGCGCCGTGGGCGATCGGATGGTTGGCCGCGGCGATCGGCTACGGTTGGCCGCTGCGCCGCCTGCTGGCGGGCGAAAGCCGAGACGCCCTGGCGATACAGGCCGGCCTCGGCGTGGCGGCGATGCTCTTTCTCGACGCCGCGCTGGGGGCGATCGGCGTATTGCAACTCGGCGGATCAATTGGCGCGTGGGTGCTGCTGCTGGGGGGCGCCGCGCTGCTGGCCGAGCAGCTCCGCCGGTGGATGATCACCACCGATCGTGTGATACACCCCACGCACTGGCTGACGTGGACCGCCGCAGGAGCGATCGCGGTGCTCCTGGTCTCGGCGTGCTCGGCGCCGGGGTGGCTCTGGGCGTCGGAGTTCGGCGGCTATGACGCGATGAGCTATCACCTGCAACTGCCCAAGGAATGGCTGGCCCTGGGCCGAATTGAGCCGGTGAACCACAACGTGTACAGCTACCTGCCGGGATACGTTGAAGCAGCGTACTACCACCTGGCGGTGCTGAAAGGCGACGGCGTCGAGGCGGTCTACGCCTGCCAGCTTCTGCACGTGGGGCTCACGCTCCTGGCCGCGGTGGTCGCCGGCCGTTTCGCCGCACGCCTCGGCGGACCGATCGCCGGCGCCGCTGCTTCCGTGGTCATACTCGGAACCCCTTGGGTCATCGTCGTCGGCTCGCTGGCCTATAACGAGATGGCCGTGGCTCTGATGCTTGCGACAGGTTTGTTGATCGCAAGCGAACGCCGTTGCGACTCATGGCGATTCGGCGCGATGATGGGGATCGTGGCCGCAGCGGCCTGTGGAGCCAAGCTCACTGCTGCGGGCTTCGTCGCGGTTCCGCTCGGCCTGGTCATGCTCATGACGATCTCGCCGAGACGCTGGACACGTCAGATCATCGCCGCCTGCGCAGCGGGTCTGATTGTTCTGCTGCCGTTTCTGGTGCGCAATTGGGCGCACGCAGGGAACCCGATCTTTCCCCTTGCGACCAGCGTGCTCGGGCTCGGCCATTGGACGCAACAGCAGGCTGACATCTGGAACGCCGCCCACACAATCTGCGGCGGCGCGATGCATCGACTGGCCGAAGCGTGGAATCAATTCTTCCGCTACGGGATAGGGCCCAGCCCCTACCGGGGCGAGCCATGGGCGGCGCAATGGTCCATCCTGCCCTGGCTGACCGCGTTGGGCCTCGCCGCCGGTTGCACTTCGCCCAGGCTGCGCCGAATCACCATACAAATCGCGGTCGTGCTGATCGCACAGCTGGCGTTCTGGCTGATCTTCACACACATCAAGTCGCGGTTCATGCTCCCCGCGGTGGTGCCGGCGGCGCTGGGCGTTGGAATCGGCCTTGGGGCGGCCATTGATCGCCTCCGAACAACCCCAAGCAAACCCCTTATTGCCGCTGCGCTGGGCGCAATCGCAATCGCCTGGTGCTGCGTGCCGGTTGTTGTGTTCCGACATGAGCGCGACGGCGCGCCCGCACACCACGTCGGCTGGGTCGATGTGATCACTGGTGATGGTCTGAGTTCATCGCAACGACGCGAACTGGCGGATCACTCGCCGATCATCATGATCAACCACATTCTCCCGGCCGACGCGAAGGTGCTGCTGGTCGGCGACGCCACGCCGCTGTATTACCGACGCGATGTCGTCTACCAAACGACGTGGGACCGTGGTCCCTTGTCGCGGCTGATGCGACAAGAGGGCGACGACGCCTGGCTCGATGGGCTGTCTGAGCAAGGCTTCACGCACCTGCTCGTCGAACCAACGATGCTGGAGGTTTGGGAGGATTCCGGCTGGAACGACCCGAACATGACCGCGAGCCGCGTCATCAATGCGGCCGAGCGCTTCGCTGATCTGCAGCAGCGCTACCCCAGCGGCGTGCGACTCTATCGTCTGCCCTGATCGCACCAAGATCGCCTACGCCAAAAGCGGGGCCGGGCGCGATCCCGGATTATTCATCACCACAGAGGCACAGAGAACACAGAGGTTGGATACGGGGGAAGATACGATCCAAAAGGGTCACGGCGCAAGATCGCACCGTGCGCTGGCGCCGACCCATTGTGTGCCGTTGCAGATCGAGACATCTCTTGGGCTCTGCGCCCTCTGTGTCTCTGTGGTGAATCTTTCGGGGGATCGCTTGGGAATCAGTGATCCACGGCGGCCCCCGCCGCCGGGGCTTGGGATGTTGTCGTGGCCCCGGGGCTGCTAAACAGCTTCGCCAAGGAGCTTAGGGTAGAGCCCACAGCGAGAGCGGCGACGACAATCAACAGAATCGCCAAGATGCGGACTGTCCGCTGCTTTGCGGCCAACCTGCGCCGCAGGGCACGGGTGACGGTGGCTGAAGCATTCTCGTCGAACACGCCTCGGGGGGCGAGCGAGGCTTCGGGCACACCTGGCGACGTGTTCGGGAAGCGATCAACGCCAAGCTGCAAAGTTGCCGCCACTGACGGCTCAGCCCCCGGCGACAATGAACCGCCAGCAGGATCGGGCCCGCCGGTCATCACACCGACCGCTTCGGCGCGCGATCCCGCCCCAAGCAGCTCTTCATCACTGGCGAATCGCGAAATGCCGCTGGAATGATTCGGCCGAGGCCGGTCGATGCTTTGACTCGTCACGGCCGCGCGCGGCGACCCCTCGTCGAGTTGGGTCTGATCCGGCAGCGGATGCATTTGTGGCAGGCCCAGATCGTTGCGGTCCGGAATCGTTTCAAACGACTCGCCACAGGCATGACACTCGTGGTCGGCCCGATCAACCGAGGCGTCGCATTTCGGACAGCACCCGAGCAAATGGCCCACCCCGGGCACGCGCGTCGCTATGGTCCAAAACTGCCTGGTGCTCGGTCCGCGGATAATCGAGTCCTTCATCACCTGCCCGCGGTCGATCATTCGCTCCAACGTCTCGTAGCTACATCCGGGCTGGAACGGCTTGGCGGTATCGCGGACGAACCAGGGTCCCATGGCGTTATGCGTGGCCTGACGGCTCAGCGGCTCGAACAGCCCGCAGCAGGCCTGACACCGATCCGATCCCGGCTGCGTCAGGCCGCAATACGGACAAATCAGCACCTTCATTTTCACCATCTTCTCACTGATCCCATTGACAGCAGGCCCCTGAGCGTATTCCCTTGATATCTATGCAAGGGTACCGACATGCACAATCTCTGGGAAGTCTTGTCCCGGCCGTTGTCTGCACGGTCTTGTTCGCATGCAGTTGTCAGACGGATTCACCGAGGCGGTCGTTCAGGGAGGGAAGCTCGATAACCCTCTCAAGCCCCTTCGGACGATTCGGCGACTCGGCGGCGCCGGCGGGAGCGCGCATCTCATCGACCGTCATCGATGCTCGCCCGGCCGCGCTGGTCAACGGCGTGGTGGTGGAATGGGGCGAGCTACGACCGCTTCTCAATGAAGCCGCCGGGGCCGAGGTTCTGCAGGAGATCATCCTTGATCGCATGCTCAGTCGGGCCCTGGCCGACGCGGGCGTTACCATCACCGCTGATGAAGTGGACGCGGAACGGCAGCTTTTCTACAGCACGTTGAGCCCCGACACCGGCGTCTCGGCTCGTCTGGGCCGCGAGCTGCGGTCCAGCCGGGGAATCCATCGGCATCGCTTCGCCCAACTCCTGCACCGCAACGCCTCGCTGCGCGCGCTGGTGCGCGATCGGGTGCAGGTCACCGACGAAGCGGTTGGCCGCCTGTATGAGATCATCCACGGGCCGAAGCGCCAAGCCAGATTGATGGTCTTGCCAACGCTGCGCGCCGCCGACGCGGCGATCCAACGTGTCCGATCGGGCGAGTTCTTCGGCGACGTGGCCGTGGAGATTTCCACTGATTCGAGCGCCTCCCGTGGTGGACTGCTCGAGCCGATCAGCCGCGCCGATCCAAGCTATCCTCAAGCCCTGCGGCAGGTGCTGTGGTCGCTTGCGTCGGCTGAGATATCTGCGCCGGTGTTGCTCGGAGACACCTACGCCGTGCTGATGTTAGTGCGTGAAGTCCCCGGCGATGGCGCTGATCTTGACGAGCAGCGTGGCGAGCTTGAGCGGCTGGCACGGCTGAATCAGCAAAGACTGCTCATGGACCAAGTGGCGAGGCGGCTGATATTGCAGGCAACCGTGACCGTCTTCGACGAGGCGCTCCGCGAGAGCTGGGACTCCCGGTTCCATCGGGGCGCATCGCTCGGGCCGTGAACGATTCGTGAGATGTCAATTGACCGCAATAGCCGGGACGCTACGCGTCCCGGCACCGGCGGGCGTAGCCCGCGCCGGCTATAGCAAGTCACGTCTTGATCAGGGTCACCATGAACATGGCGACGGGGATCAGCACCAGCGCGGGCAGGAACACGCCGACCGCAGGCGGGATGCCGGGCAGATCGACGGCCAGCCCCAGCAGCGCCCCCAACATCGCCGGGATCGCCGCGGCGGCGCACAACACGCTCTGGCGAAGCAGATTGGCCGGCTCGCGCAGCAGAAAGAACGGGAGCGTGATCACAAGCACCAACATGTTGATCAACACGGCCGTAAACCGCGCGAACCACAAGCGCACCAGAGCATCAGTGTCCACCACTCCCGGCCCGCCCACGTCGGACATCATCTCCCTGATCTGCCTGAGGCTCAGCATCGTCGCGTACTGGCGGTATCGACGCATGGTCAGAACCTGCGGCGTGACATCCGTCCGATACATATCGATCGGTTGCCCAACCAGCAGGGAGGTGGTCTCGCCCCCAAACTGCGATTGTGGGGTGATCGCCCTGCCGTTGGTCAATCGCCATCCGCCGGCGGCCTCATCCCATCGAGCAAGATCGGCGGTGATTCGGCGAACGGTTCGGCCGGCCTCATCACGCTCCAGAATGGTCGGATACGTAAGCGTATTGACCGCAGGGTCGGGATCAAACGAAGGCGATTGAAGAAGGTTGCCCCGGCCGTCAACGGTAAACAGCACTTCGAACGCCCCGACGCCCGACCGCCCGATGTCGCCATGCTTGCGGATCAACAGCGGGGCCAGCCTGGGCAGGACGAGTTCCTGGTTGAGCAGTTGTACGAGGTTCAACGCGAACGCCGCGCATATGACCGGCACGGCGATTCGATGCAGGCGCACGCCCGAGGCCAACACCGCCACCAGTTCTTTGTGCCGGTGCATCTGGGCCAGCGCAAATCCCATCGCCCCCACCGAGACGAGCCCGACCATATAGCCGTAGAACTGGAACACCCGCGGACCGTGGAAGTGCACAACGATTCCCGCCAGGGCAATCATCAGCGAGACGAACCCGCCATCTTCGCCTATCGACGCCTCCGCGGCGTCAACGAACTCATCCAACTGGAGGATCAGATCAATGGAGACGGCGAAGACGAACAACAGCATAAACAGGATTGCGAAGTTCAGAAGGAACCGTCGAACGATGTACCGGTCGATGAGCGACATGCCGCAACCCAATCAGTTTCGCATGAGCCTCGCCAACGCGTACCACAATACGGCCACCAGCAAGCAGTTGCCTGACCACAGCACGATGAGGCCGGTCGTGACCGCACCGGTACGAACCACATGGCCTCCCCCCGTGATCAGAATGATGTCCAGAATCGAAGGGACGAAAGCCCCGATGTAAATCACGAGTGGAACGCTGTTGCGAAGCAACATGGCCAATGTCGCTCCGAGCAACAAGAGCAACATCGCTGTCAACGACAGGGCATATCGCCGCTGCAGCCTGCTGTGGATCTCCAGCCGAAGGATTCTGATATCTTCAACCAGTCGCCGGGCACGTTCTTTCACGACACCATCCATGTGCTGGGCCCGCTTGAGCAACTGCTCATGGGGCAGCTCCGACAAGTCCGGCCACGTCTGCTGCGGCACCGTGAGGATCGGAATCGTCAAACGAGCACGGTGGTTGACCGACCCGTTCGACCGCAGATCAACCACTTCACATTCGAACAGATCGAGGTCGAAGCTCGGCTCGGTCAAGGTTGACCCAACCGATGGTCGAAGAACGACCTGCCGGGCGCTGACCAGGCGCACCGGGCCAGCGGCGTCGAGTTGGCGAGCCTCCACCGCCCGGCCATCTGTCGTCGAAAACTGGCCCCCGACGAGTTGATCCGCGTGGATCGAGACTCGCCGATCCGATCCGGCCAGCTCGATCATACCTTCCGACGCCAGTTGATCGTCGATGTAATTCCACACTTCGATCGCCCGTATTGACTCCGCCAGAGCGATTTTGTGCCCAGCCACCCGACTGAACTCATCGGGCCGCTCGCGCAGGGCGAGGAGCTGTCTCTGGGTCATGAACATCGGGCGATCCCGGACGGCGTCCGGCACGACGATGGCCCGCTGCGGCTCAATCTTCGGCGTGCGAACCAGCTCGCCGGTCCGGCCCATGAACGCCACGGTATCGACCAAGGTCAGCTTGAGATACGTCCGCCCGCCACGTTGATGAATGTCCACCACCCCCTGGCGGGCGGTGATGTCCGTAACGATCCGGCCGTCAGCGTCCAGCTCCGCCGCGGCCACACGAAAGAGGATCAGCCGCGTCTGAGCATCCGTGTCTGGGGGATGGTGCTGCACGCGGAGCCGGTCAGCCCAGATCTGCAGATCGCCGATCTGAAACGGGAGGCCCTTGTCGATCGACGCCTGGAACACGTTGGTGACGCCTGTCGCGAGATTGAGCTGCATCAACGCCCAGAAACGGGGGATCACCCACTGGGTCAACAGCACCATTACGATCACCAGCGCCGCACCTAACGCGACGATAGGGAAGAGTATCCTTCGATAGCTGATCCCTGCGGCGGCGGCGGCGAGAATCTCGTTGTCGCTCGTCATGCGGTGGAACACCATCGTCGCGGCGAAACCCGCAGCGAACGGCAGCGCAAACTGCAGCATCGGAACGATCGCCAACATGATGTACTTCGCCGTTTGCAACGGCCCGATCAGGTCATCCGCCGCCAACGGCTTGATCGCCGCACCGAAGGCGATCACCATCACCAACACCGCCGCGCAAAGAGCAAAGACCCGCAACAGCTCGCCAAGCATGTAGCGATACAGCAACCCAGGCATCCACGCATTATTGCCCATACCGCCCCAACCAACCAGCCCCGGTCGGTGGCGAGGGGCTGCCGATACCGCCAGGAGCCCACGCTCCCCTCGCCAAGGACGCCTATCCGCAGGATTCCCCGGTTCGCGACAGGATATCGACGTATGGGACTTCGCGTGGCATTCTGCGGTGTTCGTACCATATGTGCCGCGGCCATCGGCTCACCCACAGTGATATCACCAACACCCTCTTGGCGGGGTGCAGCGGATATTCGATCTATTGGAACAGCGGCTCCTGCGGCGGAGCAGGGCCGACGGAGAAACCAACCAATTGCTTCAGCCTCGCCAACACCTCCGCGGACGCTGTTGCTATCGAGCCTTCACTCTCCTGGAAGCCTTGATGGCGTCGGCGATCCTGTTTGCGGTCGTGATGGCCGTCACGTCGGCGGTCACCGCTGGTCAGCAGCATGCCTACGACGCCCACCAACGCATCGCCGGCGCCCTTGCGGCTGAGGCCCTCATCGGCCGGATCACCGTCGGCAACTACGACAGTCTGCTCGCCTGGAACGGCTACACCGAGCCGGTCGGGGCCATGTCGGATGCGGCCGGTGATTCGCTGCCCGGCACCTTCAGAATGGTCGGGCGTAGCGTGCGCGTGACCACAACCATGCAAACCATTGACAGTCTGGGGGTCAACGTGCGCGGCCGCACGATACACGTTGAGGCATTCAACGCGAAGAACAGGATCCTTGCCGAGATCACCATGTTTTTCCCTGAGCCCCAGCCATGACGTCACCGGCCGTTCCAACTCGCCGGGGGCTCAGCCTGCTGGAAATGCTGCTGGCGCTATCCATCACTGCACTGATCGCGGTCGGGATCTCGAGCATGATCAGCGCGGTGACAAGCGGCGTCGGCACCCGCCGGGATATTCGCACCACCATGGTTCGCGCCAATGCCGCCCAGACAAGGCTCGCCGCATACATCGTTCCCTGCCGGACCGTGCTTGCCAGCAACGGCTCCGATCTGGTTCTCTGGCTGAACGATTCACGAGAGAGTGATTCCGTCCATGCCACGGAGATCCGCTGGCTGCTGTTCGATGCTGTCCAGGGTGCGATCGACGTCCATTTCGTGGACTTCCCAGAGGCCTGGACGCAAACCGCAAAGGACCTTGCGGATACCGAGTATTCAGCCGACGCCGATTGGGACGCGGTTCTAGCGCAATATCAGGCCAACGGATGGGTCACCACGGTTCGCTTGGCCGACGGTCTGGACTCGGCTTGGGTCGGCACGGACGCGCCCATGCCGATGGACAGCCGGCACATCATCTTCGAGCTGGGCTTCCATACGGACAACGAGCCAGTGCCGGTGCGCGTCTCCGCCACGGTTCGCCTCCATCAACCGCCTGTGAGTTAGCGAGGGTTCACCATGCCTAGGAATCCAAACGTCAATCGCCGCGGTCTGGCCATGCTGCTGGTGCTGGTGGGGCTGATGATCGGCACGATCCTGGCCACAGCGTATCTGGCCAGCCGGGACAACTCTGCGGCCATCGGCGAGAACATCGCCGCCGCCGCCCGCGCTCGCTGGGGGGCCGCTTCCGCCCTGGAATTGGGTATCGCCATCATGCAGACCCAAACCGACTGGCGGACCAGCCATATCAACGGAAAACTGCTGGATGACTATTCATTCTTGGCCGGAGCCACCATCGATCTGGACATCATTGACCTACAGACCGCACTGCCGCCCACCGCAGAATCCGAATA
>JAPUKX010000123.1 GCA_027295435.1 Planctomycetota bacterium
AGATCGCGACCGCCGTTCCGATCAGACGCCGAGTGGTCACCGATGTCCGCCCGGATGCAAGGACTCCCGCCGAAGGGGCTGATGCCAGGTTCGATGCGGGCATGTGCATGTACGGTACTCAGCGCGGTCGGGTCGGGCAACAAGATCGGCGGGCGGTCAGCGGGGCCGGGGGTCCGCCTGGATCGAATAGAGAAACCAGCGGCGCCGAGCGGCCAATGGCGACGCGCCCCGGCGGGCCTGGCGCTGCACATAAAGCGTCGCCGTCTGCCCCGTGTTCAACCGCACCAGGAACAGCTGGCGGCGAAGGTAACGCTCCTTTCCCTCGGTGTGGCCTTCCGGAGCGGAAACCTTCTCGTGTCGGATACATTCGACGATCTCGTATCGGCGGTTCCGCCAGGTGAACGCCCGGGGCAATGACGCAAGGCCCGCAGCCATCGGCTCAGTCGAGAATGATCCCCGCTGGGGCGTTATCGGCTCGGACACAAACTGCTCATCGTTGGGGCCGGTCGCGGTCAATGCCTTGCTCCTTTACACCTCACCGGCATTATTCACTAGAGCCCGCACGGAAGACACACAGCCGCCTCAGCGCTGAACCCGGGCCTTCCTCGTCCCGACCACCGGGCGACCCGGACCTTCCTCGTCCCGACAGGCCGACCCGGGCCTTCCTCGTCCCGACACGTCGGGACTCGTCAGGCCCGGCTTCGGCAATTGCATCGATGTCTAGCGCACGAGGGCGTTGAGGGGGGCGGCGTACCAGCCGCGGCGGCCGGCGACGGTCACCGGGGCAAGCACGTGCAGCCGCAGCTCGCAGCCGTGCAGGTCGGCCAGTGACGCCGGCTCGTCGGTAAACACGTGGCGGACGGGAATCGCGGTCGTATCGATCCATTGATCCGTGCAGGCGCGGGCAATCAGCTCGCGGTGCGCGTTGGCCCATGCTTCGACGGCGTACAGATCGCGCAGTTGAGCCTCGCGCGCCAGCACGTGCAGCCGGCCGGCTGAATCGACGCCGAGCTCCAGCCGCTCGTGTCCCGGACAGCGCACCGGCAGCGGCGTCAGGCCGGGGACGTACTTGGCGAGCGTGATCGGTGCGCCATGTGCATCCGGCTCGGTGGACGAGTCAGGGTTCTTCGGCTCGACCTCGACGGATGGCTTGGGAGCGATCTTGACCGAGGAAGGCCGGCGGCATTGGTTGCCGCCTAGGTCGGGCTCAATGGTTGATACCCGCGAAGCCGCAAGCGGCTGCGCGGAGAGCGAAGCGTCGCGGATCCACCCAAGCACCGATGCAAGAGACGGCGCGGGCTCATCAGCCAACCGCGGGAAGTCCTCGGCGCGGATCGCGGCGTCCATTCGCTGCACACACGCCACCAGCGGCAACTGGATCTCAAGGAAGGTGCTTGTGGTGCGGTTGAGCCGCTGCCGCATGCGCTGGGCGGCCTGACGATCCGCGCCCAGCACGGCCAGCCCAAGCGAGGGCAGCGCGACGCCGGATTGCTCCGCAGCCTCGACGAGGTCCTTGAGTCGTTGATAGGCGCCGACGATCGCCGCTTCATCGGCACTGGAGAGAATGGTGATGCGATCAGCGCCGGCTTCAAGCAGCTCGCTCGGGGCCACGTCGGATGCCGGGCGAACCACCCACATGCCGACCCCCGCGCGCGCCAAGTCCCCAACCGCATCGCGTATAGTTGAATAGCCCGCCGGCCCCGCTGACATCTTCACCAGCGCTTCGGGCGGCTGCAGTATTTGAATGCTGGGTTCATCCGAATCGAGACGAAGCAGCGCTGTCGGCCCGCCCTCGCGGGCCCGGGCATCGGCGTAGGGCGTCAGCCACAGACCCGCCCGCACAGGCAGATGCCCCACGACCACCAGCTCGACGGTGGTGCAACGCCCATCGCGATCGATCGTAGGCGGCTCATCCGCTTCAGTAAGGAACAATGCTGCCAGCTCATCGAATGGATCAACGGTCTGAGTCATCGGAGATCCTGTGGCTTGGGAACGACCAGTACGCTGTTGAGCTCACCGTTGTCGCTGACCTGCTTGTCGGCATTGTACGGGTCAATCTGCCAGCGGCCATCGATCACCAGCCGGTAGAGGTATCGGCCGGGGGGGATCACGATCAGCCCGTGGTGAGCGCGGAGTCGGGCGTCGTAGCGAAGCGGGGCGGAATCGGCGGACCACCGGTTGAACTCGCCCGCCACGCAAATCGACTGGCGGGCATCGCCGGGCTGGGCGAACCGCACGCCCCGGCCGGTGGGGTGGGCCCCGTAGGGCAGTACCGCCCCCCCGGGAGCGGTGGCCTTTTCCGGGGGGTGCTGCGAGATCGGCTCCGTTGCCGACGAATCCGGTTTGCGCCCCGCCGGCTCAGGCGTGCGGACCGGGGGGAACTGAAGCTTCGGCTCACCTTCAGGCGGCGAAGCCCGGCTCGTTGCGGCGGGGTCGCGTCGGAATCCGTACGGTGATTCGCGGACGCGCTTGGCCAGCTCCGCCGCTCGGCTCTGCGGCCGCAGCTCGGCCGGAGCCTCGGCCGAGGGGCTGCCGGGGGTCCCCACGAGAGGGAGATGGCCGACCGCGGTAGCCGCCCGGCTGCCGGGAGACTGCAGGACTTCGATCTCCACGCCTGGATGCGGCGGATGATCCTCCAGCCAATCGGCGAGCCGTTGAAAATCCCCACACGCCTGAGACTGCGGTGCGTATTCAATCACCGGTTGACCGAAGCTGGTGGCCTCGCGCACCACCTCGTGCTCATGGATGACCATGGGCAGCACCTGACCCGCGAATTGGCGACGCAAGGCCGCAAGAAGATCAGTCGCCAGCGGCGAGTCGGCGTCGTACAGCGTGGGAACCAGATGACAGGCAATCGGCCGGCCGATACGTTCTATCAGTTGACGAATCGTTCGCAGCTGCTTATCGGCGCCGCGGATGGCGAAGAACCCTGTCTCCACGGGAATCAGCGCCTCAGGCGCCGCGCGAAGGGCGTTGAAGGTCAACAGGCCGATCGTCGGCGGGCAGTCGATCACGCATCGATCGTATCGGCCCCCAAACCGGCGAAGCAGCCGGCCGAGGCGCCGGTCGCGGTCGGGCAGCTCGTGCAGTCCGCCTCCTGGTGCTTCCAGGCCGGCCAGCCTCATGGTGCTGGGGATCAGGTCAAGGTTGCCCCCAACCTCCCACACCAGTAAAGAAGGATCGAGCGGCTCGCTGGAGTCGTCCAAAAGGGCGTCGGCAATGCTTCGCTCAATACGCTGCTCCGGCACGCCCAGGCCGATGGCGCAATGTGATTGAGGGTCCATGTCCACCAGCAGGGTGCGCAGGCCGCGCCGGGCAAAGACCGCGGAGAGATTGATCGCGGTGGTGGTCTTTCCACAGCCACCCTTTTGGTTGACGATGGCGAATATCCGCACGGCGGCGCCGTTCCCGCTGCTGAGCACAGTACAAGCCCCGGCCGCGTGATATCGGCGCGGTCGGCTACTTGGGTTATCGGAAGCGCACCGTGCGCAAGATGAATTCAGCGCAATCGCGAGGCTCGAACCCATCAGGATCAACGGCCCCCACCGGTCCGCGCTGACCACCTCAATACCCGTCAGCCGAAGGAGGCGACCCTCGGCCTACGGGCAATGCCGGTCGTGGGCGCGGCCCTGCTGTTGCGGGTAGACTGCCCACGGCAGCGCTCTGTGCTGCGGATCGGAGCTAGCATTTATGACAAGCGAGGAATCACGGGGTTCCACGGACCGAAAACCCAAGCCGGCGAGCCGTACGCTGTGGATCATCGGCTTGGCGGTTGCCATCATCGGCGGGTCAATCTGGGTTTGGGAAGACGTCCTCGAGGACCGCCTCATCCCCAAGCGATGGGGCGTGGTCGAGGCGGGCGCGATCTATCGAAGCGGCCAACTCTCCCCGACACTGATCGAACGGACCCTCCAAAAGCACGGCATCCAACTGGTCGTGACCCTCTGCTCTGACGAAGCGGGCAACAAGGCACATGATGCCGAGCGGCAAGCCGTGCTCGACCTCGGTATCGACCGCGACGTGTACCCCCTCATAGGCGACGGGACCGGCGACATCGCCAACTACGCCAAGGCCATCGCCGCCATGGTCAAAGCCAAGCGGCAAGGCAAGCCGGTCCTGCTGCATTGCGCTGCCGGGGCCTACCGCACAGGCGGCGTCGTCGCGGCGTACCGGATGCTCGTCGAAGGCGCGCCTCCCGCAGACGCCTGGGCGGAGATGCGACGCTACGACTGGGACCGCGACAATCCGATCCTGCCGGACTATCTCAACGAGCATATGGCCGAACTGGCCGA
>JAPUKX010000124.1 GCA_027295435.1 Planctomycetota bacterium
CGCGCACGTTCTTTGCAACCATCAAGTCACCTCGAAGGCCGACACGCCAAGCATGCCGCAGACCGCAGTCCCGGTGAGGGGGTCAGTTGGTTTAGGTACAGTTACAGTTGCTGCCGCCGATCGCCCTACTCTAGCTGCCCCTTAACACAAAAACAATGCCGATGCAAGTGAAACTTGAGAATTTTATGGAAAAAGATCGCCGACCGGCCGGTGCGGGCGAAGGGCCGCGACGCGTCCGGGCCTGCCTGCATCGGGCCAGCTGCTGTAAGAGACCGTTTTGGAGGTGCCGGTCCCTGTCGAAAGCCCCGGCGGCCTGCGTTCCAGCCGACGAGGCGGCTCGAAGCGGTCGAGCCGACCCCCCTGACGGCCCGGCCGGCCGTACGACACCTCTACTCCCATACCCCAAGCTCTTGCCTACTTGATGGTGACCGTTGCGCCGACGTCCTGGAGCTTGCTCTTGAGAGCTTCGGCGTCGTCCTTTGAGATCTTCTCCTTGACCGGCTTCGGGGCGCTATCCACCAGCGCCTTGGCTTCCTTCAGGCCGAGGCTGGTGGCCTCGCGCACGGCCTTGATCACCTGGATCTTCTTTTCGCCAAACGACTCGAGGATGACATCGAACTCAATCTGCTCCTCAACAGCGGCTTGATCCCCCGCATCGCCTGGCGCGGCCATCATCACCGCCGCACCGGCCGCGGCCGGTTCGATGTTGTACGTTACCTTCATGTAATCAGCGAGGTCCACCGCTTCCTTGAGCGACAGGGAGGAGATGTCGTCGCCGAGCTTCGAGATCTTCTTTTCGAATGTCTTGGTTGCTTCGTCTGTCATTGATTTGAAACTCCACCGCAAAGGTTCGTCGCCCGAGAGGTGCCGCTCGCGCGGCATTTAACCCCGATGCATTCGGGCCAGTCGGGCGCGATGAACGAGTGTACGAATCCGCCCGGGGAAACAAATCGCATGGTCCCCGGCGGGAGCTGGCACTAACCGGCCTTGGAGATCGGTTCTTCGTCGGATAACCTCCTTTCGATCTCCTTGACGATACTGAGGATGCCCGATGGCGGACCGAGCATCGCTGCGACAAGCGTTGCCGCCGGGGCCAGGACCAATTGGACCACCCTCGCCTTGGCCTCGAGCCTGGTGGGGTATTGACTCAGGCGCGTGACGCCGGCTTTACCCTCGAAGAGCTCGCCATCCAACACCGCCGCTCGAAGCTCAAGATGCTCGAGCTTTCGGGCCCACGCCACCATCTCGCGGGCCACGTCCACCACGGATTCCGCCCCGTAGGCCAGCGCCGAGGGCCCTTGCAACGATCCAATGATCGCCTCCAGGCTGGTGCCCGTGAACGCCTTGCGGGCCAGGGAGTTCTTGACGATCGTCACCCGGATGTCCTTGGAAGCAAGGTCCAGGCGAAGGGCGTTATTGTCGTTGGCGTCCATGCCGCGGACGTCGATCACCAGCGCCGCCTCGACGTTGTCAAAGCGCTTCTTATAGTCGGCCAGGATGAGTTCCTTTACAGGCTTGCTCATTGGGGTGCTCCGGAACTCCTAGACCTCCACCAGAACGCTCGGCGTCATCGTTCCACTGACGACGCACTTCTTGATGTAGTGGCCTTTCGACGAGGCCGGCTTGGCCTTCTCAATCATGGACATGAAGTGCTCGTAATTCTCGATCAGGTCCTCATCGGAGAAGCTCATCTTTCCGAGCACACAGTGAACGTTCCCGCCGTCGTCATTGCGATACTCAAGCTTGCCCGCGGCATACTCCTTGACCGCGGTTGCCACGTCGGCCGTCACGGTTCCCGCTTTGGGCGAGGGCATCAAGCCCTTGGGGCCCAGCGTTCGGCCGAGTTTGCTGACCATCCGCATCATGTCCGGCGAAGCGATGGTGACGTCGAAGTCCATCCATCCGTCTTGGATCTTCTTGATAAGCTCCTCACCCCCGGCCTCGACGGCCCCGGCGGCCTTGGCTTCGTCGATCTTGTCGGATTGGCAAAAGCAAACCACCCGCGCGGTCTTGCCCACACCTTTGGGCATCGAGATCGATCCCCGAATCTGCTGATCTGCTTGGCGTGGGTCGATGCCAAGGTGCACACAGACCTCGACAGTCTGATCGAACCGAGGCCCCTTGAACGCCTTGACGGCTGCAATAGCCGCGGGGATCGGCTGAGCGCCCTGGATCTTGCCCGCGATCTGGACATTGGCGGCGGACCGTTTGTTGGACATCCGCTCAACCCTCCTCAACCGTCACGCCCATTGACCGTGCGGTGCCTGCGATGACTCTCATCGCGGCCTCGATGCTGCCCGCGTTGAGGTCTTCAAACTTCTCCTGAGCGATCGCGCGAAGCTGGTCGGTGCTCAGTGTGCCGACCTTCTCAGCGGCTGGCGAGCCGGAGCCCTTCTCGATGCCCGACGCTTCCTTGATCAGCACCGAAGCCGGCGAAGATTTGATCTCGAAGTCGAAAGTCCGGTCGTGATAGACCCTAATCAGGCAGCCGACGACCTTGCCGTCAAGGTGCTTGGTCCGCTCGTTGAATTGCTGGATGAACTGGCCGGGGTTGATCCCGGCTGCACCCAAGGCTGGGCCGATCGGCGGGGCCGGGGTCGCCTGGCCGCCCGGAGCGGTAATCTTCAACTGCTTCTCGAGGCGCTTGGCCATCGGTCGATTCTACCTTCCACCACGGCCCACCGAAGCCGCTTGCGGCTTCGCGATGGTCCGCGTAGCCGCGCTCCTATGGGGGCAGTGGTTCGTGTGGTCTGGATTGAGAGGCGGGAGTATAGCATCCGCAGGCGAACGTTCAACGTGGTAGAGCGAGCCAACCGACCCGGCTTGTCCCCGAGCCGGGTCTCCTCCGCAACCGCAGACGGCAACAGCAACCGCGGCATGGTCTCGGCCTTGACCTGTATGTATCAATCGTACATAATCATGCATATGAGGACAACATTGAACATTGACGATGACCTGTTGGCGGAGGCCGGCAGGCTCAGCGGGATCAAGGAGAAGACAGCCTTAGTAAGGGCCGGCCTTGACGCCCTGATCGCTAGGGAGAGCGCCAAGCGCCTGGCTGTGCTCGGGGCCAGCCAGCGAGTGCTGCGCCCGATCCCGAGACGGCGTACCCGCAAGGCCTCATGATCCTCGTGGACACCTCCGTCTGGGTTGAGCATTTGCGGCGCGGCCATGACGCCCTGGCGTCACTGCTGCATGACGCACAGGTGCTTTGCCACCCCTTCATCATCGGGGAACTGGCCTGCGGTAACCTCACGCGACGCAGTGAGATCCTGTCCCTGCTGGCCGCACTGCCGCAGGCCACGGTGGCGAATCACCACGAGGTGCTCACGTTCGTCCAGAGGCGCCGCCTCATGGGCTGCGGTATCGGCTGGGTCGATGTGCATCTGTTGGCCTCGGTGATGTTGGCCGGCACACCCCTGTGGACATTGGATAAGCCCCTCGCCGCGGCTGCTCGCTCGCTCAAGATGTACGCAGAGCTCTAGGAATCCCCGCGCCCTCCGAATACCTCTCCCTGGAAACCGCGACCACCGGTCGCGGCTTTACCATCACTCATCCATCACTCATCACTCATCACTTTCCTTCCCTTCGGTGCCTTCTTCCGCCATCTTCGCCCGC
>JAPUKX010000125.1 GCA_027295435.1 Planctomycetota bacterium
GCGCGGCCGTACCAGAGCGAGTGTGCGGCCGGAGGCCGCTACGGAGCGCTCGAAACAGCTCTCGAGGCTACGCCTCGAAGAGATGCGCGAGGATCACATCACGCACACTCGTGCAGGGCAGCTCGTTGGCGTCGCCGGTCACGTGCTCGGTAATCAGCACCGGCCGGAGCCCCTCATCAACGTCCACGCGGCCGTGCGACCCTCGCACCAGCGACGTGTCCAGCGGAATAACGTCCATCACGGTGCGGAAACCGAGTTGCATCTTCAGCAGGCGCCAACCGATTGACAGCGTTGCAAATCGCAATTTCGGATCAATGAACAGCTCGGCCGGGTCGTATCCCGGTTTCCGGTGAATATCGACCGTGCGGGCAAAATCCGGCGCCTTGCGCTCGTCGAGCCAATAGTCGTAACTGAACCACCGGCCTCGCTTGGCGACCAGCAGAAGGTCTCCAGATCGCTCATGGTCAAGTCCGCTCGCCGCCCGTTGGTCGCGCTCGAGAACGCGACCCACGCCGGGAACCTGCCGGCAGAACTGGGCGTATCGAGCGGCCTGCCTCGGATCTCTCACGTAGACGTGCGCGACTTGATGATCGGTCACGGCGAACGCATCGCTCGCGCCGGGGTCGAGCAGCTCCAGTCGCTGCTCTTCGCGCACCGCCACGGCGCCCGCCTCGCGCAACGAACGATTGATGTGAACCGAGTCGTCCACCGCTTCGATACCGTATTCGCTGAGCAGGAGAATTCGCACGCCCTTTGAATCGAAGTAGTCGATCAACCGGCCAACGACGCGGTCAATGGCCCTCACTTCGTCGGAAATCTTCGGATGGACCGGGCCGAGCTTCTGCAAGCCGTAATCCAAATGCGGCAGATAGATCAGCATCAGCGTCGGCCGAAACCGCTCATGCACGAGCACGCTGGCCGCGGCGATCCACTCGCTCGACTTGATGGACGAAGCCGGCCCCCAGAAATTGAATAACGGGAACCGGCCAAGCGTGTCTTGCAGCATCGGCCGCAGCTGGGGCGGATGGCTGTAAATGTCGGGAATCTTCCGGCCGTCGGCCTTATAGATCGGTCGCGGCGTAACCGAGTAGTCCACCGTGCCGTACATGTTGAACCACCAGAACATGTTCGCGCACGTCACCGACGGATCGCGCCGCCTGGCCGTTTCCCAAACCTTCTCACCGTGCACCAGGCGGTTGGACTGCTTCCAGAAGTGGACTTCGTTCAGCTCGCGGTTATACCACCCGTTGCCGACGATGCCATGTTGATTCGGCCGCAAGCCGGTGAGCATGCTGGACTGCACTGAGCAGGTCACTGCCGGCAGGACGGGGATCACGCGGCGCATCGACCCCCGCGCGATAAGCCGGTTGATGTTGGCCGTCGCCTCGCCGATCAGCGATCCCGACAAACCCACGACATTGATCACAACGGTGGGGTGCGTCATCAAAGAAGAACCAGCCCAACGCGCACGCTAGGTACCCAGAATATAGCGATGCGCCCAAACGGTGATGGTGAAGCTTGCCACCGCAACAGCCGCCAGCAGCGGCTGATCCAGCAGCGAGAGAAAGAACGCGTCCACCAGGCAGATGCCCGCCAGCCATGCAAGCACGGCACGCTGGATGCGCAGCGGTCGGCGGGCGACGTGCCGCGCCGAATGCAACAGCCATCCGATCACCAGTAGCCCGGCGATACTGGGCCAGGTCCACGAAAGGGGGCGCACCACGGCCGCGGGCGCAAGCACCACAACCGGCAAGAGGAATGCCCAGCGCCGACGCGCACCGGCAGCTCCGGACGCTTCCACGCGGGCGACGATTGAGATGACGATGATGTACACGCAGATCGCTGCGGCGAGTGTCCCGGTGATGATCCAGTCCAATTGCGGAGTGACCGCTGCTGCTGCGGTAATGTACACCAGGCCTCGACACCCACCCATGAGGATGACCGATGCGGCTGTCTTCTTGTGAGCGATGTCATAACTCACAATACACGCAATGAGCAATCCGGCCGGAATCACGGCGTTCATACTCGCCAGCGCGCTGAGTCCGAGACCAAGGACCATGCATACAACCACGTAGCTGTACGCGCCCCGGAGGGACACTCGACCCGATGGAATCGGCCGGTTCGGCCGCTCGCGGCGATCGATATTGACGTCGATGGCATCGTTCAAGGCCATGCCTGCCACGTAGAGCAACATGACGGCCGCCGTGAGTACGACCACCTTCAAAACCTCAATCTCAGCCGACGTTGTCGAAGCTGCCCCGATCGCCAACCCGACGAGTACATTGGTCAGGCAGGTCGGTACGTTCGACAGCCGCGACAGTTCCGCATAGGCGCGCACGACGCCGGCCAGACGACTCACGACCTCGCCTCCGACAGGTCAATCAGCCAGCGCATCTCCGCCGCAATGCCGTCGGCAAGCCGCTGCATCTTCAGGTCGTCCGGCAGCACATCCCATGCGTAGGTCTCCACCTCATAGTGATTCACATCCGGCCGCGCCAGCAACAGACGGAGGCCTTTGCGAATCTCATCGTTCGTGGAGGCCAGACAGCCAAACCGATCGAGGAAGATCGGCACGTGGAAATGTACTCGCAACTCGCCGGCGAAATCGACCTCATCCTCGACGTCGGCCAGCGCTGCCGGTAGATCGTCGAAGAATCTCACCGCGGACGAACCCGCGGGCTTGACCACGGTTTGGTGCAGGTAGCGCGGCTCGTCAAACCGTGCAAGCTGCTGGGTCATGGCTCGGCGCGTCGATTCGCTGGCGGGGTTGAAATCCGCTCGCACGGCCGCTGAGATCTGCACCTTCCCAACACGAATGCCAGCGCGATCGTACGAGGCCAGCATCTCTTGTTGATCCTCGAAC
>JAPUKX010000126.1 GCA_027295435.1 Planctomycetota bacterium
ACACGGCGAATGTCTCGGCGTACACCGCGTGATGTGGGCGCGAGCTACCGAGGCCGCTTCGCAGCGTTCCAAGTAGCGCGAACACAATCAACAGAATCAGGCCGATGAACCCCACGAACCCGGCGGCGGTCACCAACACCGCCACCGAGACCACCAGCGACGCCACAATTCGGGCGGGGCGCAGCGCCGCGTCTCGGGCTGCGACATCCTCACCACCCGCCGGTGCCAGGGCGAGCCGGCCGAACCACCCCAGTTGCTCCACGAGCTTGTCCCGGTCGGCGGGGTCGAGCGTCGAGGCGGCGCCAGCGCTATCCTGCGCCGCGCCTGCCGCGTCAGGGTCGGGCGACCCAGCGGGATACAGTTGGTGGAGGATGCGCTGGACGGCGGCCTGCGCCTCGCTCAGCGACACCGGCTCGCCGATCGGTGGGTCAGCAATGAGTGCATCGAGCTCCTCAAGCTGCCGCCGTGCCTCATCTGGTCCGACAAGTTCCGCCGCGAGAATAATGAAACGCTGACGTTGACCGACGGTTCCGACTTTCAACAGTCCCTCGGCCTGGTCGTAGAGCTTGGACAGCGCTTCCGCGTCCATCGGAAAGAGCCGCGCCATACCGACGAGCTGCTTCCCCTGCATCTGCATAAGGGTCAGACCCACCGGGTCCTCTCTCTCGGAGTCCGGTGACGAACCCAACAGCCGGGGTATCACCACTATCAGCAGACACATCGCGATGATGACCAGCCAGGCGGGCAGTGCCCAGCCCTTGGGTCGCGGCGGCGAAGGACGCGACGATGGCGGTTGTGGCGAGGTGGCCTCGAGTCCTGTGGACTGCTTGGCGTCGCCAGGGGCAGGCGGACCAACCGAACTGACGTCACTGTCCATCGGTATCACCTCGTGCCCGCCGGTGCTCTGCTGCTTGCCACGGCGCGCCATACAAGGGTCTATCGGCATCACCCGCCCGGCTGAATCCGGGCCACGCCGCAAGACCCCTAGGCTACCAGCGAAGCGCCACGGCCGTGCAGGCATCGCCTCAAGAGCCGATCTGCGGCCTTGACACAACGTGCGCGTCGGCTACGCTCACAGGCCCGCTCCCACGCTGCTCATTCAGAGGATCAACGCAGTACTCTCACGGCCCCCGCCATGCCTCGCCAGACGTACTTCGCCAAAGCCGCAGATGTCACGCCCGCGTGGCGGCACGTGGACGCTGAGGGGCAGGTCCTCGGCCGGCTCGCCACCCGGATCGCCACCGTCCTGATGGGCAAGCATCGGCCTGACTACACGCCACACGTCCTCGGTGGGGACTTCGTCATCGTCACCAACGCGGAGAAGATCGTGCTCACGGGGCACAAGGCCCAACAGAAAATGAAGCTCCGCTACAGCGGCTATCCTGGAGGCCTCAAGGCGGAGAGCTACGCCTCGCTGCTGAAGCGCCGCCCCAGAGTGGTGATGGAGGATGCGGTGCGGCGGATGCTGCCCAAGAATAAGCTGGGCCGCAGGATGTTCACGAATCTCAAGGTGTATGCCGGGCCGGATCACCCCCATCACGCACAACAGCCGGTTCCGCTGGACTCGTGACCGGCTATCATCAATCCCGGCAGCGACCGTGCTGATCGACCTTCTTGAGATAGGCTTCCACGACCAACGAACACCATGAACGAGCCCAGCAGTAACCCGAGCGCCGAGTCGAAACCAACAAGTGGTAGCGAGCCTGACGCTCCGCCGGTTGCGGAGCCGGAGGTCTCAAGCAGCGGCGAGGCGAGCGAGCCGGGTTCATCGCCAACCGCACCGTCTGCGGCCCAGAAGCCGGCTGCAACCGAACCGCCGTCAGAGAGTAAACCGGCGCCTGCGGCCGCGACGGCCAAAGCTGCAAAGCGGTCGCCCGCCGGTGCTGCAAAGAAACGAGCGAGTACAGCCGCTGCCCCTTCGGCTACCCCAAGCCCCGAGGCGCCGAGGAGCGTCGTCCCATGGTGGTGGGGCACCGGCCGACGAAAGACGGCCGTCGCCCGAGTCCGCATCCGCCCCGGTGACGGCAAGTTCATGGTGAACAAGCGCGCTTATGGTGACTACTTCACCGAAGAACGCGATCGCAAGGATTTGATGGGCGTGCTCGAAAAGACCAACACGGCTTCCAGCCTCGAGATCCACGTGAACGTCGGCGGCGGCGGGTATACCGGACAGGCTGGCGCCATCGTGCTCGGTCTCGGCCGGGCGCTTCTCAAATACGATCAGGTGCTGGAGCCGATCCTCCGCAGCAACGGATTCCTCACCCGCGATCCGCGCAAGGTCGAACGCAAGAAGTACGGCCAGCCGGGGGCCCGAAAGAGGTTCCAATTCTCGAAGCGCTGAACACTCGAAACGGTCTCATGTCGTTCTCCTTTTGTGAAGCCCTCGGAGTGGATCTCCACTTCGGGGGTTTTTCATGGAGACCAACGCTCTCGGCGCGGTCAACGATCAACGATCAGGGATGTTGGCGGCGAGCGAGCGAAGCTGCCGGTGAGCGCTTCGCATTGTTCGGGCAAGAGCATTGCGGTTGAGCCGCAGCTGCCCGGCCAGCTCAGCGAGCGTGAGCGGTTGGGAGCCGCAGAGCCCGTAGCGAAGCGTGATCATTCGCTGCAAAGGCGGGTCAAGGCGCACCACCAACGGCTGGAGGTCCGACCTCAACGCCAGCCACCTCTGCCAAGGGTTCAACGAGCCGAACGGATCAGCGAGTATCACCGAGCCCGGT
>JAPUKX010000127.1 GCA_027295435.1 Planctomycetota bacterium
AACGTCATCACCGGCCGTTCTCTTGCCCACTGCGGCCCCGGCGCCGCCCAGCCCGAACGCAGCCAGGAGAAACCCGATGATCCACCCGACCGCCGACGGAACCAGTTCGCCTGGCTCATCCCCGCCCAGGAGGCTCAGCAATATCAATAGATTGACACCCGTCAACAGCCCGCCGAGGACCACCCCGCCGAACCAGCCACGCCCGGCGTAGCGCCCGGCCATGTAGCCCGCAGCCGCAAGAAGGGCTCCGATGATGGTCGCGACGAGCCACACGGGAACCGTGACCGGGGGCATGGCGGCGATATAGATGACCGTCCACATCGCCACGATCGTCGCAAATCCGATGGCCAGGATGTCCCCCCCGTGCGATGCCTTGGACCGCTCGCTCATACCTGGCAATCTATGCGAACTGCCGATCCTCGCGTGCCCTCGACGGCTTCGGCGACTCCGTATACTATGTGACGAATATCACAATCATCACGGCCCCAGCCAGCCGAGCCGGACACCATCCAGCATTGCTTGTCCCGGTTGGCCGGGCATGCTCCCTTGCCTCCCCGGAGCCGGCGTACACGCATGAGTCTGGTGACTTCCACTGCAGAGAGCCCGGCCGCGGCCGGCACGCACGCCTTGAAGCGCAGCCTGCCGAGCCTGTATTTGCAATTGACCAAAGCGCGACTCAGCGCCATGGCCGTTCTGACCACGGCGGTGGGTTTCGTCATGGGCAGTACGCAAGCGATCGACTGGCCGAAGATGTGGTGGACGATCGCGGGCACCGCCCTCGCCGCCGGCGCCGCCAACGCACTGAACCAGCTCGCCGAGGTTCGGCGCGACGGACTGATGCGGCGCACGCGCGATCGCCCGCTGCCGTCGGGGGCCATGGGCGCGATGCACGGATTCGTCCTGGCGATGGTGATGGCGTGCACCGGCCTGGCGATCCTTGGACTGCTGGTGAACCTGGCGGCGGCGGGGCTGGCCTTGCTGACCATTCTCATTTACATCCTGGTGTATACCCCGCTGAAGACCCGCACCATATTCAACACGCTGGCCGGAGCGGTCTGCGGCGCGATCCCGCCGCTGATCGGTTGGGTCGCCGCGGGGCAGAGGCTTGACGGCGGGGCGTGGATTCTTGCGGCCCTGTTGTTCGTCTGGCAAATCCCCCACTTCTTCGCCCTGGCCTGGTTGTATCGGGACGACTATCTCCGCGGTGGGTTCCGCATGCTTCCGGCGATCGACCACGCCGGCCGGCTTACCGGCCAAGTTGTTCTGTTGGGAAGCCTGGCCCTGCTGCCACTGGGTTTGGCGGCGACGGTGTGGGGGCTCACCGGCTGGGTCTACGCGGTGGGTTCGATCCTGTTGGGCGCGTTTGTATTGGGCCTTGGCGCGCGGTTATGCGCACGGCGCACGCAGGCCAACGCCCGGGGGGTGTTCCTGGCCAGCATCATCTATCTGCCCATCCTTCTTTGTTTGATGGTGGTCGATCGAAGCCCATCGCCGGGCGATGCGCCGGAATCGTCGGCGTCGCTCGGCGTCGCCCACCTGCCGATGAGCGTGGCAGCAAGGGAGCATTCCGGTTTACCGGGAAAGTAGAATGTCCCCCGCTGCCTCGAATCAAACGAGATTGTTCACCTTCCGCAGCGCCGGCTGGGTGCTTCTGCTTTCGGGCCTGTTCACGACCGCGATTGTGGTCTGGGCGCTGGCCGGGGCGCTGTTGCGGCCGGGCCCTCCGCTCGTCGGCGACGGCAGAAACGTTGACACCTACGGCTTCGATCTGACCACCTGCCTCGTTGTCCGCGATCAGATCGTGGCCGGCGGATTGCGCAAGGATGCACTGCGCGCCCTTGTCGATCCGCCCACGATCCTCGGCGACGAGGTCACGGGCATCAACGCCAAGCTCTATGGCAAGTACCTCGTGTCTGCCGATCGTGTCATCGGTGTGACCGTCAACGGCGAGTCCCGCGCCTATCCGATCCAGATCCTCAACGTCCACGAGATCGTCAACGACACGCTCGGCGGGGTCCCGATCGCGGTGACCTACAACCCGCTTTGCGACAGCGCTGTCGTTTTCGAGCGCCATGTTGGGGATAAAACACTTGAGTTCGGTGTCAGTGGACTTCTGTACAACTCGAACCTGCTCATGTTCGACCGCAGACCCGACGCCCAGGGCGAAAGCCTGTGGAGTCAACTGTTGTGCAAGGCGATTGCCGGCCCGGCCGCCGGGTCCGATCGGCGCTTGCGGGTCCTGCACGCGTCATTGGTCTCGTGGGCGGACTGGCTGAGCCGTCATCCCCAAACCACCGTGCTCGACCTGGACGTAACCAGGTTCAAGCGGTACCAGGAGACGCGGTCGCGGTACAACGACTACCTCCGATCCAGCAAGCTGATGTTCCCGGTCGATCCGCCGCCGCCGGCCGACGGCCCGGCCTCGAAGGATCGCGTGCTAGCCGTCGAAGCCGACGGCGTGCGAGCTGTCTACGCACTCTCTGACATCGCCGAGCGCGCAAACACCAACGGAATATGGACGACCACCCTCGGCAACAGCACGCTGCACTTCCACTATCGCGATGATCCCGAGACGGTTGTGGTGACCAGTGAAGGCAGCGACGCTGCGCTCCAAGTCATCTACGCGCTCTGGTTCGCCTGGCACGCAATCTGGCCGCAGGATGTGCCAAGGCAGTGATCTGGTACAGATAGCCCCCGGCGTGCCGGGGGGTCGGCTATGGTACAGATAACCCCCGGCTTGGGGGGGTCGGCTCGCGTATGCATGTAGCTGAGGCGACGCAAGATCACCCCGGGCAAGCCCGTGGCTGAGTGTTCAGGTTCCCAGCATGAGCGTGGCGAACAGCACAATCCAGACGCCGTCGAGGAAGTGCCAATACATCGCGCAGTAGCGCACAGCTGCGTGGTCGGTGCTCGAATACCGGTTGCGGAAGGACCGGATTGTCACCGCGGCCAGCGGAATCAAGCCGCCGATCACGTGCAGCGCGTGCACGCCGGTCAGCACATAGAAGCCCGTCAAGACGAACGCCTTCTGCACCTCGTCCAGGGACGCGGTCAGCGGACCGGACCACTGAATCCAACATACGGTTTGCGTGCCCAGGAAGGCGAGGCCCAGCAGCGTGGTCGCCGCCATCCCCACACGAAGCTGCCGATGACGATCTCGTCGCGCGGCGCCCAGCGCCCACTGCATCGTCACGCTACTGATCAACATCAGAACCGTGCTCAGCCAGAGGCCGGCCGGCAGGGGTGGAATCTCCGGCGCCGGCTCAGCGGTCGGCTGCAATCGAATCACCACATATCCGACCAGGACAGCGCCAAAGAGCACGCCAAGCGAGACGAGGAAGAGCGTCATCCCCAGCGTCCCCGCGGCGAGTCGGGCCCGGCGATCGGCAAACGGTGAGGACTTCGACGCCGATCCCACCGTGGGGGACATCACGGCTGGACTTCATTCAGTTGCTTCTGGACTTCCGTCGCGTCGCCCGGCAGGATGTCCGGCGCGTATTCCCTGGTGTCCGTCAACGCGAAGCTGATAAACAAGGCGACGAGGGCCAAAGAAGTTACGAATACGACGCCGTTGAACGGCCGATCGTACCGCAGGTGCATGAAGAAGAGCACTACCAGCGATCCTTTGAATACCGCGATGGCCAGGGCGGCCCAGATATTCAGGTTGCCTAGATCGAACCCCGCGACCCATACGGTGAAAACCGTCAGAATCAGCAGCGCAATACCAGTCGCGGCAAGGATCCGCACCGGGACGATGTGCCCGACACTGTCATGCTCGGTCGTTTCTTGCGGTGAGGGAGCCGTATCAGTCATGTTGGAGAATCACTCAGTTGGGGGTGGTTGACCCGGACCTTCCTCGTCCCGACAAGTCGGGATTCGTCAGGTCCGGCTTCTCATGCCTTATCTCTACTGCCGAATTGCTAATGCCTCATGCCTTCCTATATCAGGTAAAACAACGGGAACAGGAAAATCCATATCAGATCGACCACGTGCCAGTACAGTCCGCCGAGGTCCACCGGCGTGAAGTATGCACTGCTAAACCGCCCCTTCACTGCACCAATGAGCAGCCAGGT
>JAPUKX010000128.1 GCA_027295435.1 Planctomycetota bacterium
TGCCGAGCGCGGCGTCGGCGTGCGGCTGTGGGGGCGGTCTGAGGAACGGGTAGGTGAACTCGCCGCCACCCGTCGATCTCCTCGGCGGTTGCCCGGGTTTGTCTTGCCGCAGGCCGTTGAGGTCACGGCCGATCATGAGGCGCTGCTCGCCGGTGCGAGCGTCATCGTCAACGCGATTCCCACCCAGTTCATCCGCTCGGCGTGGAAGCGTTTGGAACCGTATATCCCGACGGGAGCGCCGGTTGTTAGCGTGTCCAAGGGCATCGAGAACGACACGCTGCTGCGGCCGACGCAGGTGATCGCAGACGCGACAGGCGATGACCCCGATGATCCCTCCCGGCCGATGTGCGCCCTCAGCGGGCCGACGATCGCCGCGGAGCTGGCCGACCGCCTGCCGGCGACAATGGTCGCTGCGTCAAGGGACGCGGCAGTGGCCCGACGGGTGCAGGAGCTCATCAGCACGCCATGGCTACGCACCTACCGGCACGATGATCTGATCGGCGTGGAGATTGCCGGTGCGACGAAAAACGTGATTGCCCTGGCCGCGGGAATGATCGACGGCCTGGCGGTGGGCTACAACGCCAAGTCCGCATTGTTGGCAAGAGGGCTGGCCGAGATTGCGCGGCTGGGCGCGGCAATGGGTGCCAAGGTGGACACCTTCTTCGGGGTGGCGGGTGTCGGTGATCTCGCCACCACCTGCTTCAGCCCCCAGGGTCGTAACCGCAGCTGCGGCGAGCAGATCGGCCGAGGCGAATCGTTGGATTCGATCCTCAGCTCGACGGCTTCGGTCGTCGAAGGTGTGGCGACGACCCGCTCCGTGGTTCAGTTGGCAAGGGCGCGTGGGGTGGAGATGCCGATCACGCTGGCGGTGTATGCCATTCTGTTTGATGGTCTCGCGCCGGGCGACGCCATCGAGGCGTTAATGCGCCGTGAGCGCAAGGCGGAGGTGATCGGCTAAACGTTGTATTGGACGGTTCGGCTGGCTGGAGGCCAACACGTCGATCGGCCGGTGTTGTCGAGCCTTGGCTGATCAATCTTCCTGGAAGCCTGACTTGACCAAACTCACGAGGGCTTCGACCGCCGCCTCGGCATCGGAGCCCTTTGCGGAAATCTCGATCTGCGTTCCCTGGGTTGCGGCGAGCATCATCATTTGCATGATTGATTTGCCATCGACGGGGTCGTTCTGATCACACCGGCGAACCGTGATGTCCGACTGATTGCGGGAAGCGGTCTCGGCGAACAGTGTGGCTGGCCTGGCGTGAAGGCCAAGTTTGTTGGTGACGGTGACAACGGCCGAGGCGGTCTTGGACACCCAGATGCACTCCACCCACGCCTAGGTGCGCGAATACTCCAAGCCTACCAAAGAACAGCAGGCTTCGCTGCGTTATCCAAGCGGTGCGGGTGTGGAGTCAGCGGACGGGCGCTTTGGCGTCGGCCTCCTCCATGAGAGTCACAATATCGGCTACCGACTTAGCCTGCCGCAGGAAGCGGCGGAACCTCTCCTGGCTCAGGTTCCCGAAGATCGCCTCCATCGCGTCAAGATGCTCTTCCGGTTGGTCTTCCGGGCTCAGCAAGAGAAAGATTGAGTACACCGGCTGCCTGTCCAGGGCGTTGAACTCCACACCGGATTGACTGACCGCGATGGCTACAGCCATCTTGCTGATCGCTGGATGCTTGACGTGCGGCACCGCCACGCCGTGACCAAATCCGGTTGAGCCTCGATTCTCTCGTTTGACGACGGCCTTGATGAAGTCATCGCGCAACTCGGGGCTCAACGCTCCGGCACTGACCAGCGCATCGATCGCCTCGGCAATGGCGGAATCCCGCTCGGTGGCTGCAAGGTTGGGGATGATTGCCTTCTTCACAACGATGTCAAACAGCTTCATGTTTCGAGTCCGCCGATAGGGGTGTGGTGCTTGTTGTCCCGCAACCTGCTCTTGTGGTCCGTCAGTTGCCGGATCGATCGGTTGATGCCCAGATCAAGGCAAGCATAGAGGTCTTCATGGGTACTGGTTGCGACGAACGACTCATGATGCTCAACGTCGGTGATGATCTCGACAGTGTAGCCGGTCTTGGCCTTATCGATGACCACCTCGACCTGCTGCACACGATTGAAGTATCGGGTAAACTTCTCGATTTTCTTCGACGCATATGTTTCGAGGGCTTCAGTGAGCGGCAGGTGCTTGCTGCTGATCTTGATCTGCATGGGTGGTCTCCCTGGTCGCCGCGCGGTCCTTAACCGGCGCCGTGTTGGGTCTCCGTGTCTGCTGATGAAGCCGCCTCCGGGGTCTTGTGCCCTTTGGGCAGCCCAACGGGCTCGGACTGGGTAGCGTCGGGCGGTGGGGGAATCTGCGGCGTCACGCCTTCTGGGATCAACTGATTGTCGGGAACCAGCACCCCGCCGGTGACGGCGAAACGAATCGCCTGCTCGACGGTGATGGGAACCTCAATGGCCTCCCGGCGGGGCACGGTGATCGTGTAGCCGGTGAACGGGGTGGGCGAGCTTGGGATGAATACCGTTACCGCGTCGCCTGATTCGCGGGCGATCGATTTCATGGTGTTGCCGGTGAGAAACCCCACCGACCAGATTCCCTTTCGCGGATATTGTACCACCACCACACGGCTGAACTTCATCGGCTGTTCGTCACTGAACAGAAAGTCCACAACCTGTTTCACATAGGGGTAGACCTGTTTGAACACCGGCAAGGTGGTGATGACCCCTTCGACCTTCCGGTAGATTCGCCGGCCGAAAAACCCTCCCAGCAGCCGACCGGCGATGTAGACGGCGACGATGGCGATGATCAGGCCGATCAGGTTCAGATACCAACGCCTGTCCCACCAGGTCTTGATGGTGGCTCGGCGCAGCGCGGAATCGGTTCGGATCACCTCGCGCAGCTCGTTGTGGACCTGTGCCCTGGTGACCTCTGTCCCGGCCGCGAGCCGCTGATTCAGCTCGCCCTCCACGGCCTCATTGGTGGGCTCAAGGAGCGGGCCCAAGGCTCCCCAGTGTGGTGCCAGATTGTTGATCGCGAGACGGACGCCGCGGTTGATCGGCTCGGCGATGGTGTTGTCCACAAACTTATATGCCGTAACCAGGATCCACAGGGTCAGCACCGAGGGCAGCAGGACAACCAGCCCGCGAATGAAGAAACGCTTGAAATCCGATGAGAAGGTGCGTGCCGACGGAGTAGTCGTCATTGATCGCGATTCGTCCAGGCACAAGAGCGCCCCGAGGCAATGGGGCTTGCGCGTCGCGGTAGTCTAGGACGTTGGACCGAAGCCTTCAAACATACCAGCAGGGGGGCCACGGGAAGGTCCGCCTGCTTACCACATCATCGGCTAAAGCGGCCTCAACGAGACAACAACGGTGAAGTAGCTGCCGTCGCGCCTGGCTCGGATCGCTAGCGTGTCCCCGACTCGTTTTGACGCGATCACGGCCTGGAGCTCCTTGAGCGACCGCGTTGCCCGGCCGTCGGCGGAGACAATCACATCGCCGACGCGCAGCTGGGCCCGCCGGGCCGCAGATCGCGGCCTAAGGTGCTCGATCAGCACTCCATCGTTGCTGGAGTTGGGAGTGGACCAGATGCCCAGGACCGCATCGCCCCGGGCGATGGTGGTGTCCACGAGCGGTCTGGCGGCCACCCAGCGACGCCAGATTCCTTCGACTTGCGTCACCGGCATATCGAAGCACTCCTCAAACGCCTTCGCCCCGCTGGAATCGTCCTGGAAGTGCTCAACCAGTGCGCGATACCAGCAGCCAATCTTGCCTCGATCGGCAAGAAACTCGAAGATCGACCGCACCTGGGGGTAGAGCTGAGTCGCCCTGGCCATGAATCGATCCTCCGAAATGATGAACAGGTCTTTCCATTTCATCAACTTGCCGTCTCTGGCGCGCTGTTTCACAATGTTGTGGCGCTGGTTGGGAGAGAACTTGATCGAGCCGTCTTTATGGAGAATGTAGTCCTCGTACAGCGCAGCGAGACCCTCCTGAATCCACAGGGGATGTCGCTGCCCAATTTGATCCATGTGCGCGTAGTGCAGGGCGTGAACGAACTCGTGCCGCAGAGAGCCCCCGATATCCCGGGCGATGAGCAGCCGTTTGTC
>JAPUKX010000129.1 GCA_027295435.1 Planctomycetota bacterium
CAGCGGCCAACGGGCCAAGCCGCCGGCCGAGGTTGACCAGCGCCGGCGTGACGATGAGTGACAAGACCACGATGGCGATGGCGTTTGCCGCAGCGGACTCGCTGAGGATTCGCTCGGCCGAAGCGCTGTCCAGCAGAATGAGACTGAACTCACCCGCCTGGGCCAGCGTGAGGCCGACGGTCACCGCGACGGCCCCCAACCCGCCGAATGACCACACGGTTGTCGCGATCACGCCGGCCTTGAGGGCGATCATCACCGCACTGCCCAACAACACCACCCACCACCACTGAGCGAGGCTGGCGGGGTCGATCTTCATGCCCAGCGTCGTGAAGAATACTGCGGCGAACAGATCGCGCAGCGGGCCGATCTGCCCGGTGATGTGGTGCCGAAAGGGCGTGCCGGAGAGCACGAACCCGGCCAGGAACGCGCCGAGCTCCAGGCTGAAGCCGATCGCCTGGGTTGTCACGGCGGCGGCGATCGCGATCGCCACCGACACGATCATCAACACCTCGGTCGAGCCGCGCCGGGCCGCTTCGTGTAACAGGCGCGGAAGCAGGAGCCGGCCGAGCACGATCACCCCGCCGAGGCCGATGAGTCGGATCGCCGCGTCAAGGAGGAATCGCGGCCAGCCGCTGATTGATTCTGCTGCAAGGTCTTCGACGATGATCATTTCGCCGCCGGTACCCGACCACCGCGCCAGGGCCGGAAGTGCGGCCAGCATCGCCATGACCACCATGTCCTGGACGACGAGGATGGAAAGGGCCAGGCGACCGCTGGTCTGGTGCAGCTCGCGACGTTGGGCGATGATGCGCAGCACCACCGCGGTGGAGGAGAGGCTCAAGGCCATGGCCACCACCAGCGCCGCCGGCGCAGGGAGCCCGAAGAGCCCGGCCACCGGCCAGCCCAGGCCGACTGACAGGAAACAGGAGCCCAGCCCAACCCCGACCATGCGGAGCAGGCTGTGCTTGAGCACCGTCAAGTGCAGTTGCAAGCCGATCCCGAATAGCAGCAGGATGATGGCGAGCTTGGAGATCGCCTCCAGACTCTCGGATGATCCGACGAACCCCAACGCGTGCGGGCCGACGACCGCCCCTGCGAGTAAGTAGGCGGGGATCACGGCCAGACGCATCCGCTGCATAAAGACCGCCACGAGGGCAGCGGTGGCGAGGACCGCAAAGAGGTCGAAGATAATGCTGCTGCCGGGGTCTCCCGCCGCTGCCTGGCCCAGGATCATGCGGCGATTCTAACTCAGGCGAGTCGGCGGACCAATTGCACACGGAATACAGCCACAACGGCTCATGTTGAAATGATGTCCGGGTCAGAGCGGCGAGCGGGCCGTAGAATTCGCCCGAGGGTTGCACCTAGACTCGGCTGCTTCGCGTTTTGACTCGGAGGTCAGCGATGACGCCCCATCGACCACACATTCTCCTGGGCATCCCGGTTTACAACGAGCAGGCCCACGTCACCAAGGTGCTGGCCGAGGTGCGGCGATATGCCGGGGAAGTCCTGGTCATCGACGACGGTTCTACCGACGACACGCCGTTGCTTTTGGCCAGACAGCCGGTGGAAGTGATCCGCCACGCTGAGAATCGCGGATACGGCCGGTCGATGCAGGACATGCTCCGTTGGGCGAAGTTCGACGGCTACGAGTGGCTGATCACCATGGACTGTGACGAGCAGCACGAGCCGGCGGCCATTCCACGGTTCATTGCGGCCATTGCCCGCGACCGCTGCGATGTGATCTCAGGCAGCCGTTATCTGCGGACAGACGAGTGGGGCCCGGGGGCCGACGGGTCGCCGCCGCGTGATCGCCGCGCCATCAACGCCACGATCACAGCCGAGCTCAACGCCCGGCTGGGGCTCTCGTTGACCGATGCGTTCTGCGGGTTCAAGGCATATCGCGTGTCCGCCTGTGATCGATTGTCGCTCGACACGGACGGCTATGATTTCCCGATGCAGTTCTGGGTCCAGGCGGCGGCCGAGCGGCTGCGGATTGAGGAAATCCCCGTGCGCCTGATCTACCACGACCCTAGCCGCAGCTTCGGCGGACCGTTGGATGACCCCACAACGCGCCTGGTCCACTATCGCCGTACGATGTATCGGGAGATCGAGCGCTGCGCGGCGAGCCTGCGGCCCGCGGCCCTGGCGGACTTCGATGAGGCGACAGCCGCCGTGTGCCCCCAATCGGTGTGACGGGTGAACGCGAACGTCGAGTTGAGCATCGAGCCGAACTGTGCGTGCTGCAGGGATCTGCTTGCAGCGGAGCCATCGGGCCGCTGGCACGGCCGGTCGTTGCAAGAGTGGCGCCGCACCACGCGCGGTGAGCTGGGGTTGGCGGCCGATCGGCCGATCGTCGCCACCGGACACCAGACGATGCTTTGGCACCCGGGCATCCTGGCCAAGTACCTGATGGTCGAGGCGTTGGCCGCCGGGGGGGATCGCCTCGGGACCGCGAACCTCATCGTTGATCAGCACACGCGGGCCTTTGGCCGGTTCGACGTGCCCCTGCGCCGATCGGACGGGTCCCTTGCGGTGCACACGATCATGTTGACGCTCCGGCGAGAAGAGGTGCCGATGGGGCGGCATCCGGCCTTTGCGCCGCCAGCGGTTCCGATGGACCTGCCGCTTGCTCTGCCCTTGGTTCAAAGCGGCATTGAGCGAATCTTTGCGGCGGTGGCGGCCCATCGGCATGCCGGGAATGCGGCGCTCCAGATGGCCGCGGCGCTGGCGGACCTCATGTCGCGGTGGGTCTCGCCGATGATCAACGTCACCTCAACCGGGCTGATGAACACCTCGTTGGCACGGGGCATGTTGGAGCAGATGGCCGACGATCCGCGCGCGTGTGCCGTGCGCTACAACGACGCGGTCCGAGCTGTCCCCGAGGGCGGCGTTAGCCCCCTGGCGATCACGCGCGACACTGTGGAGCTGCCGCTTTGGCGCATTGGCCCGGACGATCGGCGGCGGCGGGCATACGACGGCGATGTGCGACGGTGGCTTTCCCACGGCGCTGCTGACGTTGTGTTACTGCCGAGGGCGCTGCTCCTGACAGCGATTGTCCGCGTGGGCATGTGCGACCTGTTCGTTCATGGCACCGGCGGGGCGACGTATGACCGGGCGATGGAGTTGTGGGTGCGCGACTGGCTTGGCATTGAGCCTTGCCCGATCGCGGTCGCCACCGCCACCCTCCGCCTGCCGCTGGCGGGTCACGAGGATGATCGCCTGGACCTCTCCTTGGCAGTGAATGCCCAGAGGTGGCTGTGGCATGATCCGGATCATTCGGCCGGCGCTGCCAGGCCGGGGCCGACCAAGCAGCGGTGGCTGGAGCAGATCAACGCGGCGCCGCGCCGCTCGCGGCAGCGTCGAGCCCTCTTTGGGAAGATGCACGCACAGCTGGCTGAGCTGCGCCGTGGCCGGGGCGACGCGATCCAGGCCGCCCGGCAGCGGACTCAAAGAGCCGCCCGGCTGGCGGCCGATGCGCCGATCATCAATCGCCGAACCTGGGCGTTTCCCTTGTATCCAGACGAGATGATCGAGGCGCTGGCCGATGCGGTGGCGAACGCGGCCATGCCCGGCCCGGCCAATGGCATACGGCCGGCGGCTATGGCTGGTCCCCCGAGGCGATCGCCGGCGACGGTGACCGCAGCACCAGCGTCTGATTCCGGTTGCGGGTCGGGATCCCCAGAATCCGCACCTCCTCGCGGCGCTGTTGAACAATCGCCCCCAGCACCGGAACCACGTACAGGGTGCTACTCGTTTGGGCGTGGGCGAACTGAAGGTTCGCATTGAAAATCATGATCACCCGCTTGGCCGTGAACTCACCGAACGGCGTGCGAAGCCGCTGATCGTCCACATACTCGATGGTTTGCACCGCGCGGCCGGACTCCCGCAGCTGGGCCGTGTCGGAAAGATCCACCACCCGCATGGCAACTTCCTGGCGCCGCGGCTGGCCCGCGGGCAATGCCTGATAGGCGATGATCAGTGGCGGCTCGAAAAGGCTGATCGTGTGGTCGCGATGTGAAATGACCGCGGGCATGACGATATTGCCGTGGTTGTCGCGGCGCTGGAACTCACTGATACGGTCGTCTTCGTGGTCAACCCACGTTGCATCGAATCGCTTGGTGTCGGCCCTGCGGTGGGTGATGGAGTCGCCCGCATCGGTGCCGGCAGTGACTGCGTAGGACCACACGGCGATGCGGTAGGGATAGAGGTCGTCGGCAGTGATCGGATCGCCGGCCGGGAGAGTCGCCAGCCTTTGGAACCCGGCGCAGCGGGCCGGGGCCGAGCAGCCACCCGCCGCTGCGATTGTGAATAGGACAGCGGCCATGATCGAGGGA
>JAPUKX010000013.1 GCA_027295435.1 Planctomycetota bacterium
AGCAGAACAACCCCATCGGCGAGCGTATTCGCAGCCGCGGCCAGGAGTACGGCACCACCACGAATCGGCCGCGACGCTGCGGTTGGCTGGACCTGGTCGCGGTGCGGTATTCAGCGATGATCTGCGGGGCCACGGGACTGGCCTGCATGCTGCTCGATGTGCTGTCGGGCTTCGACGAGGTGAAGCTGTGCACTCACTATCGGCTGCCCGATGGCACGCTGACCGACCGGTTCATCCCGGACGCTTGGCGGTTGGGGAAGGTCGAGGCGGTCTACGATACTCTGCCCGGATGGACTGAAGAGATCGACGAGGCGACCGACCGCAGCGCCCTTCCTGGCAATGCTCGCCGCTACTTGGATCGCATCGAAGCCTTCGTCGGAATACCCATTGAGATCATCAGTGTCGGTCCTGAGCGCACACAGACCGTGGTGAGCGTGTAGGCATTGCCTGCTCACCTGGCTGCGGGAATGGGGGTGCAGCCGGTCTGGGCATTGAACCCCGAGGCGGCGGACGGCGTACCATAGAAATGACCATGAGCCAGGTTTGGTCGCACACCTCAGTGGACGGACCTACGCTGGATGTCCCGCCTGTGCGTCGGCCTCGCCACATCGCCATCATCATGGACGGCAACGGGCGCTGGGCCCGCCAACGCAATCAACCCAGGATCGCCGGGCACCGGGCCGGAGCCAAGGCCGTCCGCGATATCGTTGTCGAGTGCCAACGTCTCGGCGTCGGGTACCTGACCTTGTTTTCATTCTCGATGGAGAACTGGAAACGCCCCGCGGACGAGGTCCGGGGCCTGATGGGGCTGTATCTCCAATACCTGGGTAAGGAACGCCAAGAGCTGGTCGAGAACAACATTCGCTTCCTGCAGTTGGGGCGCCGCGAGGGTCTGCCGGAATCCGTCCTGCGAGCGGTTGACCAAACCGTTGCCGTGACCAGCCACTGCACCGGGCTGACCCTCTGCCTGGCGCTGAACTACGGCGCCCGCACGGAGATCACCGACGCGGTCCAGGCCATCGCCCGTGAGGTCCAGGCGGGCCGTCTCCAGATCGATGATATTGATGAGGACACGATCAGCCATCACCTCTACACGGCCGGCCTTCCCGATCCCGATCTGCTGATCCGCACCGCCGGGGAGCTGCGGGTATCCAACTATCTTCTTTGGCAGATCAGCTACGCCGAAATCCAGATCACCGATGTGTACTGGCCGGACTTTCGGGTGCAACACCTGCACGAGGCCATTCGCGATTACGCCGAACGCGACCGCCGATTCGGCGGCCTTGATCACAGCAACCGCTGACTGGATTGAGCTGAAAGCTGATCGCTGACAGCTGATGGCTAAAAAACCACGCCCCACCAGCGGATGAGCGTGACGGGGCGCGGTTCAGGTTGTCTCGTTGAAGCGGTCAGCAATCCGCTGTCAGCTCTCAGCAAGAAGCTTGCTGCTTCGCGTTACTTCGGCAGCTTCTCCAGGTACAGAATCTTCGGTTTGTCCGTCGGCCGGTTGACCTCGCTGCGATCAACCAGCATCACGTAGCGGCTGTCGTCCACAATGTACTCGGGGTCGGTCGCGTCCCAGATGCCGGTGACGCGGTTCTGCCGGAAGCTTCGAATCTTGAAATAGACCGTGAACATGTCGCTACGAGTGGTGATGAGGTTGGAGATCCCCGCGAAGAGCAGATTCTGCTCCTCCACGTCCGTCGCGACGATGTCGGGAAAGAACTCATCGGGTTGTGGAATGCCATCACCGTTCTGATCGATAAAGATGTCGTTCACATCGGTGCTGATCTGGGTGGATTCCACACCGGCGCCCGGTGTGCCCAGCGCTGCAAACCGCAGGGCGGCGAAGTTCACCTGCCAGTTCTCGTTCGGCTCCAGCGGCGTCGGTGTCATAAAGTTGGCTTCTTCCGCGAGCAACATCAGTTCGCCGATGGACGCGTAGCCGCGCTCGGGGCGCAAACCGCCGTTGCGATCGGAGTAGTCCGCTCCATCCGGTATGCCGGTTGTGTTTTGATTCGTGGGAGGTAGTCCATTGAACCGCTCGCGGTACTGCACAATCGCCTCGGGAACTCGCACGTAGGGGTTGTCGATCGGCGGGTTCTCCTCGTGAACCATCCGCGTCATGTGCGGCAGCGCCCGCATCACTTCCACCGGAGCCGTGTTGATGTTGATCAACCCCGGCGTCGTCTTGCCGGTGAAGCCGTTCGCATTTCGGAATTCGTCCTGGTTGACAACCCCGTTGACGCCCCGGCCGTCGCAGACAAACGCGTCCAGCACCCGCAGCCCCGCCGGCAACGCCGGCACCGCGTGCAGCGGATCAGTAAGGACCATCGCATCGCCCTGGCCGATGACCGGGCTGAGCACCTCGCCGGGAGCTCCCTGCGGACCCAGCCCCGCAGCCGTGGTCTCAGTCGGCCGAACCCGCAGACGATTCACGCCCGCCGCGTCATCATCATCATCGTAGCCCTGCTCGATCTCATCGAACATGAACTCCGAGAAGGTTGTCATCGTGCTCGGGGGGCTCGCTGAAAAATCAAGCTCGTGGCCGAACAGCCAGACGTTCAAGAGCTCCCCCACCTGCTCGAAGTCCCAGTCCTTCTGAAGCATCTGCATGGCAAAGTGCAGCGGGTCACAGGAGTCGCACTGTTTATCGAATTCATTGAAATGGGACTCGCCAGCGAAGTCATTGATGGTGTTTCCGGCAAGCAGGTATGAGTCTTCGCCGACTTCGATATCTCGGTCGGCAAAGACATACCGCGGGTTTTTCTCCTCATTCGTGATCCCAGGAGGAGCGTTGAAATCATCATCCCAGGCGCGGGTCACGTGGACCCACTGCACCCAGTGCGTGTCACCACCGATGTTGACCACATTCGGCCACGGGTCCCCCACATCCGGCTCCGGCACGCAGTCACCCGTCGGCTGGTAGGTCATCTCGGTCACTTCTTCACCGAACTCATAATCGGTTGCTCCGGGCCCGCCGACGTCGATCCGATCAAGGACCACAGCCTCCGGGAGCATCCGTACAAGCTCAATCGCCCGCTCCTCGTCGACGTTGTCGTACTGTGTCCGGTCACTGGAAAGGGTCACCTCCTGACCGCCGGCGAACTGATTCTGCTCGCCCAGGCCAACCAGGCCAAGCTCGATGCGCCACGGCCCGGCAAGGCCCTCGCCCGCCAGTTGATCTTCGATCGAGTAGAGCGTCATCGCGGAGCCGGGCGCGATCGAATTGACCGGCAGCAGCCCCAGGGCCACCTCGTTTGGATCACCCGCTGTGTGAAACACGCGGAGCCTGAAATCCGCCAGCTCCAACACGCTGTCAAACGGATTGGCGATCTGAACAACGACTATCGTGCTGTTAGGTGAGGTAGCACACAGGATGTGATCGCCTTGGTCGGGACCCTGATCGTGATTGAAATTGACCAATTGCCCCTTGTATACATGCCCGATGAAGGCCTCGACGAGGAACGGCTGCTTCTCCATCCCGAGCATGCGGAGGTCGGCGCCGGGGGCGGGGCCGGGGCCGGGGCCGGCGACGGTCACCTCCGGCAGCGGCTCGGCGTCCGACAGTGATACCTCGGAATCCTCGTCACGATATTCGCGGATGTTCGCTGACAACCCGGCCGCCATCCGCCGCAACCGGCCGAACTCTGAGTCCGGGGCGGTGTCGTTGGCGTTGTAGTCGCCGAAATACGAGTCGCCCGTATGGTCCCCGCTCACCGCATCAGGGATGCCGTCGGTCAGCGCCAGCAGCAGCGTCGGGGCGAGGCGCTGGCGGAAGGTAAGCACCCCCGGCGGCGGGACCGGGCCCGCAAGAACGTCCGGCTCACGCAGATCGAGCTTCCTCCGCGCTTGAGCCAGGAAGTTGGCCTCATCGACACTGCCGGGAGGAATTCCAGCCGGAAGGTCCCACCGCCACCGTAGCCA
>JAPUKX010000130.1 GCA_027295435.1 Planctomycetota bacterium
GAGAATGACGTCGAGGAGGTCTTCGTGATCCTCGTAGTAGCCCCACTCAATAATGGCGACCTTCATGGTCTTGCCGAGGGTGAGGTTGCCCTCGCCGAAGGCATCGTGCCCGTCCACGTCAATGAGCCGCTGACCGAGCCCGTACAGGCCTGGGTAGTCTGGGTTGTCAGGGTCATCGCCGGCCGGGTTGCGTGAGTTTCCGAGATTCCAACCGTGGCCTCCGAAACCGACGAAGGGGAAGCCGCCGCAGAAGGGGGGAAGGAACGGGACCAGGGCGGGCGGAATCGGGTCGTAGCCTTGGGGCGTCAGATAGCCTTGCAGAGGGGTGAAGTCAGGTGTGACGTCCGTCGGGTCGGGGGGGGAAACGCAGAACTCGATTGCCAGGGTTACGCATCCTGGGCCCCAGATGTTGGCGCAGTTTGGGTCCAGCGTGCGGACGATGTTGCAGCAAACCTCGTCGTCGCAGCCGCCGGTAAAGTGGACCTCGAAGCAACTGCCGTTGAGGGGGCTCGCGCAATGGTCGGCGCCACCGCCTGGCGGTTCTTGACACAGGAAGTTTGCCTGGGCCGCGCAGAAAGCGTCCCAAAACCCGTCATTGTCTACATCGCAGCAGAACGGATCTAAGTCGCAGATCAGGTCGCAGCACTCTTCATCGTCGCAGAACGCATTGCCGTTGCCACAGACTGTGTAACAGTCGCCCGTCAGTTCACTGCCGCAAGCGATGTTGCAATCAACGTCCTCGTCCTCGCAGTCGGTAAAGGGGCCTGCCCAAAAGCCGCCCCCAGCCAGGCAGGTCTCCTCGGTGACACCGTCAACACAGTCGTCGTCGACACAACAGGCGCCGGGGAATATGCAATCGATATCCTTACACACGGTGCCGGTGCCCTGATAGATCCCGCCGAATTCCATGCACTGCGCTGGGGTCAAATCGTCAACGCACTGTCCGAGATCCGGCACGCAGCAGGCCCCGGTGAGGCCACCGAATGGATACTTCTTCACCTCAAATATGACCCATTCGACGGTCTGTAGTTCGTTGAGGGCTCTGGCTGCGCCCTGCAGCTTCTCCTGGGGCCCTTGAATGTACATCATTCCTGCTAGATCGGGCTGAGCCTTGCCGCTATAGGTGGCTGCACGGGCTTCGAGTTCGGCCAATTTGCTGTCAGGGTGATTGATGAGCCTGCTGAGCCTAACTTCGAACTGGTCGATAATGGCCTGGACCTCATCGAGATTCCCGTTGGTCAACGAGCGGACTGTTCCGTCGGCCGTGGGGCGCGCCTTGACCTCGTCTCTGAACTTGATAATCAACTTGCCGGTGGCGTCCTCGGGAATGCGCAGCTGGGCCGTCGGCGTCTTGGGGGTGGGTTTGCGCGGCGCGAGCCCTGGGATATTCCGAACCCAGTCATGGCCGACACTCACATGGGCAGTCTCGCTGCCCTGGCTGCTGCTGGGCGGTGGGACGTTCTCGGCACTCGGCCGACCGGGCTGCGGCTTGCTGGCCATTGGCTGCGGGTCATACTGCGCCAATGCCATGCCGACGAACAAAAACAAAGCGATGCAGAGGGCTCGTTTCAGCAACATGCTTCAGCCTCCATATGGTCGAGTCCGGCGGGCGTCGTCAGAGTTGGATGCAGTGGGCGTTGCCTCAAAACAGGTTCGGCCTCAGTGCGCGCAAGGATGCAGCCAGGCCCTCATCATACCCAAAAACCTACCGGAAACCGAGAACTATTCAATTCTCGCACTGAGATTTCCTGCCGTCGGGGGGCCTCCAGCCTCATGGCGTGGACCAGCGTACTCTCCCGGAGCGGCCGCCGAACGCCTTTCCTTTATCGAGGATCGCTGCGAGGCACGGCTTTGGCTGGCTTTGGCTGCCTGTGGCGGCTCACGCGTCCGCGATCCGTGACCCGGTCTCGGACGACGGAGCCATGACCTCGACCAGGGCGGGGGCTCGCTGGGCACCGAGGGCCTCGGCGACATCAGCGGCCTCGTCTAGCATCGCCTGCTCTTGCTCAGCCTCGGAAACCGGTGGCTCGACCAGTTTCTTGACCCGCATCGAAAGGTAGGGGTCGAACCCGGTGCCGGCCGGAACGAGGTGCCCCAGGAGCACGTTTTCCTTGAGCCCCTTGAGGTTGTCGACCGCCCCCCGCAGTGCCGCTTCGGTGAGCACCTTGGTCGTCTCCTGGAAGGAGGCGCCCGAGAGGAACGACTCGGACTGAAGTGACGCTTTGGTGATACCCAGCAGCAGCGTCCTAGCGGTTGCGGCTCCGGTTCGCTTGGTCTTGGCGGGCGTCTTGCCCTCGGCCTCGGCGAGCGCATTGGCCTCTTTGGCTTCCTCCTTGTTCACCAAAGCGCCGGCCGGCAGGTTCGTCTCTCCGGCGTCGATCACGCGGACCTTCGAGGCGATCTGAATGTTGCGCTCTCGAAAGTAGAACTTGTCCACGACTTCATTGGGGAGCAGATCGGTATCGCCCGGCGAGAGGACACGCACCTTGCCGAGCATCTGGCGAAGGATGGTTTCGATGTGCTTATCGGAGATTGGCACGCCTTGGGACCGGTAGACGTTTTGCACCTCATCGAGCATGTAGGTGTAGAGCGCCTCCTCACCCCTGATGCGAAGGATGTCTGCGGGAATCAAGGGACCTTCGGTCAGCGGGTCACCCGCGCTGACACGATCGCCGGTGTGAACCAGCAGGTGCTTGCCTTGTGCGACGTGGTGGTCATGCTCGATCCCACCCTCGGAGGTTACTCGAATGGTCATCTTGCCCTTGCGTTTGTCCGAGTACAGCTCGATCTGACCGGAGATCTCGGCGGTGACGGCGGGGTCCTTCGGCGTGCGGGCCTCGAAGATTTCGGTCACTCGAGGTAGCCCGCCCACGATATCCGCTGAGCCCTGAACTTCCTTCGGTTGGCGTGCGAGCATTGCCCCGATCTTGATACGCTGACCTTCAGTCACCTCGATTCGAGCCTTGGCCGGCAGGTGGTGGAAGTCGAGAATCGTGCCCGCCTCGTCCTCGATGATGATTTGTGGGTGCTTCTCACCCGTGTGTTCGATGACGATGAGCTCCATCGCTCGGCCGCCCCTGGCCTGCTCTTGACGGACCGTCTCTTCGATTTCGATGTCCTTGAACCGAACGATCCCCGACTTCTCCGCGAGGATCGGAGTACGGTGAGGGTCCCATGTCGCGAGGATCTGGCCCTTCTTGACCTTTGCGCCAGCTTCGACCTTCAGCGTGGCGCCGTAGGGAACCGTGTACTTCTCGAGTTCGCGTTGCTTGTCGTCCAGCACGACAAGCTCTCCGTTGCGTTTGAGGGCGATCAACACCGTACCCGACTCGGTCTCCACTTCGACATGGTTGCACTCGCGGATATCAACGGTGCCGGAGGAGTGGCTCCGATAGCTGTTCTCGACCAATCCATGAGAGGCGATGCCGCCGGTGTGGAACGTCCGCATCGTCAATTGAGTGCCGGGCTCACCGATCGACTGCGCGGCGACGGTGCCTGCGGCCAAGCCTTCCTCGACCAACTGCCCGGTGGACATGTCCATGCCATAGCAGATGGCACAGACCCCGCGAGGGGTATCGCAGGTGAGTGAGCTGCGGACTTGCACCGAGTCGATGCCCAGGGCCTCAATCTTCGCAGCGATTTCCGTAGTGATCAGTTCGTTCTCACTGACGATCGCTGCGTCGGTAATTGGGTTGATGATGTTGTGCAGGCTGGTTCGCCCGATGATCACATCGCGCAAGGGGACGTCAACTTCCTCACCCTTGTAGATCGCCCGCTTGGCAATTCCTCGTTTGGTGGAGCAGTCGCGTTCGAGCACCACGACGGCCTGAGCGACATCATAGAGCTTGCGGGTGAGGTATCCAGAGTCGGCTGTTTTCAGCGCCGTGTCTGCAAGCCCCTTCCGGGCACCATGGGTGGAGGAGAAATACTCCAGGACGTTGAGACCCTCACGGAAATTCGCGCGGATGGGGGTTTCGATGATCTCGCCCGAGGGTTTGGCCATCAGCCCGCGCATGCCCGCAAGCTGCTGCATCTGACTGATGTTGCCGCGAGCACCCGAATGGGACATCAGGAAGACGGGGTTGAGATACCGTTCGCCCTCCGTGGAGTCGATTGGCACCTCTTGAAGGTCGGCCGGATCACGTCGGTCGTTCTTGAGCGTCTCAAGCAAACTCTTGGTGACCTCTTCGCGACAGTGAGCCCACAGGTCGAGCAGCTGGTTGTGCCGTTCTCGTTCAGTGATCGCCCCGGCCTGGTAGTTCTTTTCCACGCGATCGACCTTCTTCTGCGTCTCATCAATCAGCTGCTGCTTGTTGGCGGGAACGCGGATATCCGTGATGCCGATGGACAGTCCTGAACTCGTGGACATCTTGAAGCCGACCTCCTTGATGTCGTCGAGCATCTGAAGTGTTGCGGGCCGGCCGAGCCGGCGATAGGTGTCGTCGATCACCCGGCTGCATCCCTTCATGCTGAGCGGGCAGTTATAGAAGGGCATTCCGCTGGCCAGGATGTCGCTGAACTGGACTCGGCCGACGGTGGTCACGACGCGGTGATGTTTGGGAATCGGTTCTATTGGACCGCTTTCTGAGGACACAATCTCATCGAAGCGATTCATACGAACGACAATACGGTCTTGCAGGCCAATGGAGCCGAGGTCGAACGCCAGCATCGCTTCGTGTGGGTCCTTGAACCTCGGAAGTTTCTCCTCCGTACGTTGATCCTCCTCGTCGTCGCTGACGGTGAGGAAGAAGACACCCATGACGATGTCCTGGCTCGGGGAGACAATTGGGTCGCCGTTGGAGGGTGAGAAGATGTTGTGGGTCGAAAGCATCAGCACGTGCGCTTCGGCCTGAGCCTCGACCGACAGCGGCAGGTGCACCGCCATCTGGTCGCCGTCGAAGTCGGCGTTGTAGGCTGTGCAGACGAGCGGGTGGATCATGATGGCGTTGCCTTCGACCAACACCGGCTCGAACGCCTGAATGCCCATCCGGTGCAGAGTCGGGGCGCGGTTCAGCAGCACGGGATGCTGGTAAATCACTTGCTCGAGGATGTCCCACACCTCGGGCTCACGACGATCGAGCATGCGCTTGGCACTCTTGATGGTGTCGGCTAGGCCGTGCTCTTTCAGCTTGCGGATGATGAACGGCTGGTACAGCTCCAGCGCGATCTTCTTGGGCAATCCGCACTGGTGCAGGCTCAGCTCGGGTCCCACCACGATGACCGAGCGAGCGGAGTAGTCCACGCGCTTGCCCAGCAGGTTCTCGCGGAACCTGCCCTGCTTGCCCTTGATCATATCGGTCAGCGATTTCAGCGGCCGATTAGAGGATCCCAAAACCGGTCGCCGGCACCGGCCGTTGTCGAACAGCGCATCCACCGCCTGTTGAAGCATTCGCTTCTCGTTTCGGATGATGACCTCCGGCGCATTGAGGTCCATCAGCTTCTTGAGCCGGTTATTGCGGTTGATGATCCGCCGGTACAGATCGTTGAGATCGCTCGTGGCGAAGTTGCCGCTTTCAAGCAACACCAACGGCCGCAAGTCGGGCGGGATGACCGGGATCACGTCCATGACCATCCAGGCCGGGTCGTTCTCGCTGAGTCGGAGCTGCTCGACCAGCTTGAGCCTTTTCGAGAGGTCCTTGATCTTCTGTTTGCTGCGGGTCTTGGTCAAGTCCTCGCGCAGCTGCTGGGAGGCATCCTCCAGCTTGAGCTGATCGAGCAAATCTCGGATCGCCTCGGCGCCCATCAACGCGGTGAAGGAGGAACTGCCGAAATTCTCAACGGCCGCTCGATACTCGTCTTCAGTAAGCACCTGCTTGTACTGCAGGTCGGTTGTTCCTGCATCGTTCACGACGTAGTCCTGGAAATAGATGATCTTCTCCAGGTCGGCGGTCTTCATGGCCAGCAGCGCCCCCAGCCGGCTGGGCAAGGCCTTGAAGAACCAGATGTGAGTAATCGGCGCGGCGAGGTTGATGTGGCCCATGCGCTTGCGGCGGACGCGGCTATGGGTCACCTTCACTCCGCAGCGGTCGCAGATGATGCCCTTGTACTTGGTGCCCTTGTACTTCCCGCAGGCACACTCGTAGTCGCGCTCCGGACCGAAGATCCGTTCGCAGAACAACCCGTCCCGCTCCGGGCGATACGTCCGGTAGTTGATGGTCTCAGGCTTCTTCACCTCGCCGAAACTCCAACTTCGGATGTCGTTGGGGCTGGCCAGAGTGATCTTCACCGAACCGTAATCATTGACGCGGTCGTAGACGTTTTCGGCCATTGATAGCACTCAACTCCTAGCGTTCAACGCGCGGTTCAAGAATGTGGGCACCAGCGATCATCCGCCTGTCGCCGGCAATCGAGCCAATCGCTGACGGCAGACCGCTGAAAGCTCGATTACAAGAGACTTACTCCTTCGAGTTGCTGTTTCTCCAGCGTGATGTTCAGACCGAGGCCTTTGATTTCATAACACAGCACGTCAAAGACGACCGGCATGCCAGCTTCGAGTATGTTGATGCCCTTGACCATTGAGTCGTAGATTTTGGTGCGTCCTTCCACATCGTCGCTCTTGACGGTGAGCAGCTCTTGGAGGACGTAGGCGGCGCCGTAGCCTTCCAAGGCCCAGACTTCCATCTCGCCGAAGCGCTGGCCTCCAGTTCTGGCCTTGCCGCCAAGCGGTTGCTGGGTAATCAGGCTGTATGGCCCCGTGGCTCGGGCGTGGATCTTGTCATCCACCAGGTGGTGAAGCTTCAGCATGTACAGATACCCGACGGTTGACTTCTGATGAAACGGCTCGCCTGTTCGCCCGTCGTAGAGCTGTACCTTGCCGCCATAGGGCAGGCGAACAAGCAGTTCGCGCGAGTCGCCGGGATCCTCGCCCGTCTCTTCGAACCGTTCGAGGCGCTGCTGAACGTGGTCGTTGGCCTCGGCAATGGCGGCGAGCACCTCCTCTTCAGTTGCCCCGTCGAAGACAGGAGTAACCGCCTGAAAATCCAGTACCGCCGCCGCCCAACCCAGGTGCGTCTCAAGAATCTGGCCAACATTCATCCGCGACGGCACGCCGAGGGGATTCAGCAGCAGATCCACGGGCGTCCCGTCCTCGAGGAACGGCATGTCCTCCTCAGGAACAATGCGAGAGATGACGCCCTTATTGCCATGCCGTCCGGCCATCTTGTCGCCGACGGCCAGTTGACGCTTGGTGGCCAGGTAGACTTTGACCATCTCCAGCACACCCGATGGCAGTTCATCACCGCGCTTCATGTGCGCGAGCTTGCGTTCCCGCTCCTGTTCAATGGCGATGATTCGGGGCCAGAATTGATCGTGAATTTTCTCCGCCTGGGCCTTGGCATCCTTGTTCCCCTTGATCCATTTCGAATCAAAGGTCTCGATTTGTTCCAGGATGACCTCGGGGATATCTGACGCCCCGACCTTCTGTCGCGTCGAGGGATCCACCATCTCCGTACCGAGCACCCCGTTCATTTGGCGGACCATTTGCTGGAACAACGTGATGGCCTTGGAGTTCATCTGACGCTCGTACTTGGCCGTATTCTTCTTGACGTCCCTTTTCTGTTCGTCGGAGAGGTGCATTCGGCGGCTAAACCGCTTGGCGCCGATGACCATTCCTGCCGTGCCTGCGGGAACTTCCAGGGAGTCGTTCTTCACATCCTCGCCGGCTCGACCGAAGATCGCATGCAGCAGTTTTTCCTCTGGAGTCAGCTCCGATTTGCTCTTGGGGCTGACCTTGCCGACGAGGATGTCGCCGGGGCTTACGCGGGCCCCGATGCGGATCACGCCGTTCTCATCGAGGTTCGACAGCATCTTCTCCGAGACGTTGGGAATGTCGCGGGTGAACTCTTCACGCCCCAGCTTCGTCTCGCGAACTTCGACATCGAAGCTCTCAATGTGAATCGACGTGAACACGTCCTCCTTGACCAAACGCTCGGAGATAACGATCGCATCCTCGAAGTTGTAGCCGTCAAAGGTACTGAACGCGACCAGAATGTTCTTGCCGATGGCCAGCTGGCCGTGTATGGTAGACGCGCCGTCGGCGAGGATTTGCCCGTCCTTCACCTTCTGTCCCAGACGGACGATCGGCTTCTGATTCTGGCACGTGCGTTCGTTGAGACCGACGAACTTGCGAAGCTCGTACTCATCAGCGTTATCGATAACGATGCGATCCGCATCAACGTAGGTGACGGTCCCTCCTCTCTTGGCGTTAACGATCATCCCCGAGTACTCGCCCACGATTCTCTCCATGCCGGTGGCGACGATCGGGGGATCGGGTTTGATCACTGGTACCGCCTGCCGCTGCATGTTGGACCCCATCAGCGCGCGGTTGGCATCGTCATGTTCGAGGAACGGGATCAGCGCCGCCGACACCCCGACCGTCTGCTTCGGTGACGTATCCACGTATTGCACGTCTGAGGCATCGACCTGAGCCAGGTCGCCGCTGACTCGGGCCAGGACCTGCCGCTGGGCAATCCGACCGGACTCATCGAGCACGTCAGAAGTCGCGAGTATCGCCTTCATCTCCTGGTCGGCCCGCAGGTACTCCACCTCGCCGGTCACCTTGCTCCTCTTGACCTTGCGATACGGCGTGAGCAAGAAGCCGTACTGGTCAATTTTGCTGTAGATGCCCAGTGATGCGATCAGCCCGATGTTCGTGCCCTCGGGCGTTTCGATCGGACAGATGCGCCCATAGTGTGAGATGTGGACGTCGCGGACCTCGAAGCCGGCCCGCTTTCGGTTCAGCCCGCCCGGGCCTAACGCCGACAGGCGGCGCTCATGCACCAACATCGAAAGCGGGTTTGTCTGATCGACTACCTGGGACAGCTCACTGCGGCCGAAGAAGAACTCAATTGCACTACTAATGGATTTCGAGTTGACGAGGTCCGCGATCTTGCTCAGCTCATCTGGATCCTTGATGCTCATGCGTTCTTGGACGGTCCGCCGCAGCTTGAGGGAACCCTTGCGCATCTCCTCAATAGCCAGTTCATCGAGGGTGCGGAGCCGTCGGTTGCCAAGGTGATCGATGTCGTCCACGTGGGCCTTGTTGCGCTTCGCCCGCAAATCCATGATGTATCGGATCACCGCGAGGAAGTCCTCTGCACGGATGTGCATCACGTCCTCCGGCACGTCCATTTCGAATTTGCGGTTGATACGGAACCGGCCGACTTTGCCTAGCCGATAGCGATTCTCGTCGAAGAACTTTTCGTGGAACAAGGAACGTGCCTTCTCGACCTGAGGAGGGTTCCCCGGCCGCAGCCGACCGTAAATCTTCAATAGCGCCGCTTCGTGTTCCGTCACCTCTCCGAGGAAATCGAGCTTTTCCTCCGCGATCGTATTGAGCAGCAGCGGATCGCCGGGGTCTTGGATGACGCGGACGGTGGTCCAGCTCTGGGCGAGGATCTTCTCAATCGCATCACCGATCTGTTCTCCCGCGCGGCGTACTTCAACCCCATCCTCATCGATGATCGGCTCGGCCGTGTAATGCTCAGGACGGAGCTTCTCGAGCTTGATCTCTTGAATGTCATAGAACAACCCGATCAACGCCTCCACGGTGCTGTATTGCTCGTCTAGAGCGCGCAGGAACGTGGTGGCGGCGATCTTCGTGGACTGATCGATCCGCATCGTCAGCACATCCTTCTTGGTGACCTCCAGCTCGATCCAGGAGCCACGCTCAGGAATGATGCGGGCCGAGTGCAACGGACGGTCCCCAACCGCTGAACTGATGCCGAAGTCCACCCCCGGTGAGCGGTGAAGCTGGCTGACGATCACCCGCTCGGCGCCGTTGACGATGAACTCGCCACCGCCCATCATGATTGGGATCTCCCCAAGATAGATCTCTTCCTCGGGAATCTCCGACACGCCTTCACGCACCAGGCGCACCCCGATTCGGAAGGGCATGCCGTAGGTCAGGCGAAGCTCTCGGCATTCATCCGGCGTGTAGCGAGCCTCGTCGAGCTTGTAATAGAGGTACTCCAGCCGCATCGTTCCGTCATAGGATTGGATCGGGAATACCTCGCCCAGCAACGCCTCCAACCCCGACTTGGGGTTGCGCTTGTCTACCGGCTGGTTGAGTTGAAGGAAGCGTTCGTACGAGTCGCGCTGCACCTGGGTAAGCGTAGGCACGGCGATCGCGTCGCCGCGCTTGGCAAAATCGCGCACGTTCTTTGCAACCATCAAGTCACCTCGAAGGCCGACACGCCAAGCATGCCGCAGACCGCAGTCCCGGTGAGGGGGTCAGTTGGTTTAGGTACAGTTACAGTTGCTGCCGCCGATCGCCCTACTCTAGCTGCCCC
>JAPUKX010000131.1 GCA_027295435.1 Planctomycetota bacterium
TTCGTGCCTTGGTTGTTACACCGTGAGCTCCTTGCGCTCGAACGCAAACAGCGCAGCAGCGACGAGCATCAACAGCAGCACGAGCAGCACCGCGACGGGCCCGGCCTGGAGCCCCTGATTCAGGGGCAGGCTCTCCGTGTAATAGTGGAACAGCGACAGCTTGCCCCACGGCCGCAAGGCCTCGGCCAGCGGGATCAGCAGGGTCAGGAAGAAGGACCAGATGAACAGGACGGCGGCGAGCATCGCGGCATGACGCGCGCGCCGAAAAACGCACGACCCCAGCAGAGCGATCGCGCCGAAGACCAGAACGAGCGGCATCGAGTTGAACACGGCCAGAATCAGCCACCCGAGATCGGCCTCGGCGTCGGTGATCAGGCAGGCCGCCACCATACCGGTACTGATCATCGCGCAGACGATGCCGATGGCCGCAGCCAGCGCCGCGAACTTCTCCAGCAGGACTCGCCAGCGCTTGACCGGCTGCGCCATCAACAGGTCGATCGTGCCGCGCTCCTGCTCGCCCGCGACCGCCCCCGCCCCTTGAAGGATCGCGAAGATGCAGAGCAGAATCGGCAGGTACGAATCGAGCAGCTTGAGCTTCAGGAAGCCCGCCAGCCCGGTAAGAGCCGAGGGGTCGCCGGCGAGCTTGCGGATGGGTTCCGGCAGGAACTTGAAGAGCTCCTCCATGTCCAGCGTGCTCTGAATCAACGGGAAGGCCAGGATCATCGCCATGGTCGGGATCGCGATGGTCAGCCCCCATCCGAGGACCTGGCCCCGCATGTCGCGAAGCGTCTTGAGGAAGACGTTACACAGCACGATCGTCGTCTCCGTAGAGCGCCAGGAAGATCTCCTCGAGATTGGACTCGTGGCTCGTGATGTCCGTGACGTTGAATCGCGCGGCCGCTTTGAGCAGCGGGTCCACCGAGCCCTGCACCGTGCAGCGGAGCCGTCCGGCCTCGATCGTCAGATCGCGCACGCCGGGGAGGTCGGCAAACTCGCCGCGCGGCACGGGTCCGTCGAAGACCATCTCGATCCGGCGCAGCGACTTGTCCTTGATCGCCGACACGGAATCCACGCATACCAGTCGGCCGTCGCGCACGATGCCGATGCGGTCACACACGCGCTCCACCTCGGGGAGGATGTGCGACGAGAGGAACATGGTGCGCCCGTCCGCTTTGACCTCGGCGACGAGCTCGTAGAACTTCCGTTGCATGAGTGGGTCCAGGCCGATCGTCGGCTCGTCCAGGATCAACAGCTCCGGCCGGTGCATGAACGCCTGGATCAGCCCGATCTTCTGCTTGTTCCCGTGGGAGAGATCGCCAATGGGGCGAGAGAGATCACTGTCGAGTCGGCCGGCCAGCGTCTCGACGAAGCCCCAGTCCACGCCGCCGCGCAGCGAGCCGAGGAAACGGAGCAGTTGCGTGCCGGTCAGGTTCTCATAGAGAGTGAACTCCCCGGGCAGGTACCCCACCCGGCCCCGAATGGCCTTGCTGTCGCGCCGGCAGTCGCGCCCAAGGACGCTGGCCCGGCCGCTCGTGGGACGGATGAAGTCCAGCAGCGTGCGAATGGTGGTGGTCTTGCCGGCCCCGTTGGGCCCGAGAAACCCAAAAACCTCCCCGCGTTGCACCTGGAGATCGAGCTCCACGATGCCGCGCGCCCGCCCGTAGAACTTCGTCAGGCGCTCGGTGCGAATCACCGCATCTGGCATCGCTCGTCTCTACCACTGAGCCGACATTTCCCATCTGACCTTCGCCCGGCTCCACCGCCGAGCTTTCCGAGCACGAGTGTAACGCCGCCCCCGGCAAACCCAACCTTGAGGCATGGCGTTACGCTTCAAGCGATACAGCAGTCTGCATACTCCTTCCAAGGCGACCGCGCTGCTCAGCGGTCCGACTTCGCCTCCGACAGCTCGTGATATGCCGCAGGCACGTTTATTTGCGCATGCACCCAGCCCCAGAGCGCGTAGCCCTTGAAGTCCTCCAACGCCGTCTCGGTCCGTTCGACGGTCTGTTCGAGCGTCAGGCCTTCCTTGATCGCCGCGGCGACCACGCGGTCGAGCGTGCTCAAGTAGTCAATGGTGAATGTCATGTCGTCCCGCGTCATCGGAAGACCGTGCCCGGGCACGATGGTGGCGTTGGCCGGCAGCGACTTCTGTACGGCCTGCATCGTCGCGAGACTCTCGCGGTGACGGCCGTCGAGAAGCCAGGGCAACGCTGGCTTCTTGGCGATCAGCGGATTGCCAGTGAACAGAACCTCCCGCGCGGGAACGTAAACAAATAGGTCCCCATCGGTCTGTGCGAATCCGAAGTGCCGGATCTCGACGCTGATGCCGCCGAGGTCAATCGTCAGGTTGTTCTCCACCAGCAAGTCGGCGTCGCGAGGAATCACCTCTTCAATGCCCCGACCGCGACCGAAGTACTGCATCATGAACGCCCGATCCTGGTCGAAATACTCAGCTATGTAGTCCCGTGTGGCCGGGTGCTGGACGACGCATGCGGTCTTGGGAAAGACGTAGTTGCCGTAACAGTGATCGCCGTGGTAGCTCGTGTTGACGATGTAGCGGATGGGCAGATCAGTCACTTCACGGATTAGCCCGATGAGCTGAGCCGCCAGCCGCGCGCTGAGCATGGTGTCGACAACCAGCACGCCGCGTTCGCCGACGATGAAGCCACCGCTCGTGGCCGCGGGCTGCCCCTGTGGCACCTTGTCGTGGGCTTCTGTCGGGATGACGGCATAGACGCCGGGCTTCAGCTCTTGTGATTTGAGCTGCACCGTGTTGGCGTCCCAAACGACTTGGTCAGAATCCTGTTGCTGGTCGCCTGACATGTTTGAATCAGCGTGCACCTGTATTGCAAAGATCCAGGTCACGAACAGCAGCACCGGAACGCAAAGGGAGAGGAAAGGGAAATGTGGTTTGTGGACTTTCATCGGTCTGTAGTCCTTATGAAACGTAGTTTCGTGGTTCCTGAATCATCAGGGAAGGTCGAAGAAGAGAAGTTGGCACTCCTCGACGGATTCAATTGCAAGTTCGACTGGTCCAGCGAAGCTGATCGCATCTCCGCCCCTCAACTCTGCGTCGCTCACGCGTATCGTTCCAAATGCAACGTGCAGGTAGCCGTGGCGCTTGCTGTCGATGATCAGATCAAGTCGCCCACCTTGCTCCAGATCAGCGATCCTCAGGAGTGCGTCCTGTTGAATGCGTAGTGAGCCTTCGCCACCGTCGTGGCTGGCAATGAGTTGCCATCGGTTGCGACGCTCCTCCTTGGGGAACGACGTTTGCGAGTACGCGGGCTCCAGGTCTCGACTTGTAGGCTCAATCCAGATTTGGAGGAAATGCACTTGATCAGATTGCGACGAATTCATTTCACTGTGACGAAGGCCACGTCCAGCCGTTATGACTTGCGCGTCGCCGGGTCGAATTGTCCCACGCGTACCAGTGCTGTCCTCGTGAGCGAGCTCGCCATCAAGCACCCAGGAGATGATCTCCATGTTGTCGTGGCCGTGCTCGCCGAAGCCGCTGTCGGGCTCGACAACGTCGTCGTTGAGCACACGGAGCGAGCGGAAGGACATGCGATTCGGATCGTGGTAGGAACCGAACGAGAATGAATGGCGACTGTGCAGCCAACCCAGGTCGGTCCTGCCACGCTGATCGCCGCGGCGTACTTGAAGCGCAGGCTGTCTGGTCATCTGTATGTTGTCCAAGTGTTGGTTCGTAGCGAGGCGCTATCCCCCCAACCGACATTCCCCATTTGACCTTCGCCCGGCTCCACCGCCGAGCTTTGCGAGCGATTGTAACGCCCCCCCTGGACGGGCCACGCGCTCCAGGGGTCAGGGCGGATCAGAGCTTGATTAGTGAATAGCACACGCGCGGCTTCCGCCGTTGCCGCCCCTAATCACTATTCAAGCTCTGACCCAAGCTCTGACCCCATCCGTTCCCCCTTTCAAGCTCTGACCCCATCAGATCGGA
>JAPUKX010000132.1 GCA_027295435.1 Planctomycetota bacterium
CGAGTGCCCGCCTTGGCAGGATGGCGACTCGCTCGGCGCGTGGAAGGGAACGCGAAAGAAGATGGAGGCAAACAAGGCGGCCGCTGTTACACCGTGGCTGCTCAAACGCAGTAGCAATTCGGCTGTGCCATTGGCCTGGGGCGCATTGTGCGTTGCGCTGGCCGGGGCTGCCGCAGGCTGGACGTTGACTCACCGAGGGCCGGCGCCGATGCTGGTCGCGGTCTCCCTCGCTGGCCATAGATCAGCTGATTCGCCGATCAACGCCGTACTTCGCAGTGATACCGTCGTGTCAGTGGCAAAGAACGATCCCGTGAGACCACCAGATGCGGCGAACGGCGCGGCACAGCCACAGCGGTCCACTTCAGTCGATGCGACGCGGTGGTTTGACGGTCGGCCGATCCGGCCTGTTCGCACGATGGCGATGTTGGTGACGGCCTACAGCCCTGACGAGCGTTCGTGCGGCCAGTTTGCCGATGGCATTACCGCCAGCGGGTATTCGGTGTGGACCAACGCCATGAAGCTTGCCGCGGCCGACACCTCGGTCCTGCCGTTTGGCACCCTGGTGTCGGTTCCCGGTTATCACGACAGCCGGGCGGTGCCTGTGCTGGATCGAGGCGGCGCGATCAAGGGCGATCGCCTTGACATCCTCTTCCCGACGCATGAAGCGGCGCTGCAGTGGGGAGTTCAGCATCTGGATGTGACCATCTGGGAGTACGCCGACGGCCAACCGGACGACTTCACTCGACGGTTCAAGCCCGGCGGCTGAGCCGGCTCATCGCCGCCTGCTCCATCGATGGTCGAGCGGCTTGATTACGTTCGCGCGGTTGGGCGGGACGGGTTGCCGCATCTTGGCAGCATGATCACGGCTAGCGAGGGGCGGACCCTAGCTGATCCAGACGCTGCACGGCACGATGATTCGGATTGATCTGAACGGCTCGTCGGTAGTGCTCGATTGCTTCGTCGACGCGGCCGAGTTGTTCTAGGGCACGGCCGAGATTGAAGTGAGCGTTTGCGAGCTTCGGGTCGAGTTCTACCGCTTGGCGGTAGTGCTCGATGGCTAAGGCCGGCCGACCCGTCCTCATGTACGAAATTCCGAGGCTGTGGTGCAGTTGCGGGTCGTTCGGCAGGCTTTCCTCCGCGATCTTCCACTGGTCGATGGCCGCGGCATAGTCTCCGCCTTGCATCAGTGCTTTGGCCCGGTCGTAACAGTGCTGCGAACTGATTCCCAGCGCCTCGACCTCAAACCGGATCGGATCGGGAAGGGCAAGCACACTCGACAGGCTGCGCGACTTCTGGCCGGCTTCTTCGGCGCGGTCAAAGTCGCCCAAGCGTGTATAGGCCTGCGCCATCGCCGCGAAGACAGCGCCGTCTGGTTGGCCGTATTGAACTGCACGTTCGAGATGATGCAAGGCGGTTTGGGGATCTCCCAGCGCGATGAGCGCCTGCCCCAGACCGCGATGGGCGATGGCCAGCTTCGGGTCCAATTGAATCGCCTTGCGGTAGTGGTCGCGGGCCTCATCGAGTTTCCCCTGCCTCATCAGGGCATCGCCCAGCCGGAAGAACACCGGGGGAAACTCAGGCTCAAGCTCGGCCGCTTTCTGGAAGAGGCGGGTGGTCTCGGCCACTTCGGCGCCCTGCAACTCCCGCACGAACGCTAACAGATATGGCCAACGAAAGTCGTTCGTCGCCAACGCGTAGGCATGCCGGTAGCACTGCGCCGCGGGGCCATACAGGTCGTGGACGTCGCAGACGGCCCCGAACCTACCCCAGGCCTCGGGTGAGTCCAACTGCCTGATGACCCTCTGGCGAGCCTCCTTCAGGCGTTGCACCACGCGCGCCTGCATCCGTGACGTATCTGGGTCGGGGACCCGCCAATCCAGGGGAGCAGGGCTCTGTGTTAGCTCCTCCTCGGGCACCAGAACCACAATCGCGACCCCCATGACGATCACGATTACCCCGGCCGAGATCCACAGCCACCACCGGCGGTGAGGGCGCGGCGGCGATGCCGTCGCCCCGCGTGATGACCTGGGGCGTGATCGTTGCTCCCGGCGACTCATGGCTGGCGCTTTCCCGTGCCGCGGGTGACCTGGACGACACGATCAACATCCGTCGCGGGGAACGTTTCCCTCGCTCCGTCCGGCCAGCGGACCTCGATTCGATCGACCCGATCGACATCACCCAGTCCGAAGTGCGCCCGCGAGTCGCTGCTGGACAGGTAGCCGAATCCTCTGGCTATCGTCCGCACCTGCCGCTGGCCGTTACACAAGACGGTGACGCGGGCCCCGATCGCGTCGCGCCGCAGGCTCGGGTCCACCGCGCGAACGATCAGCCAATGTCCGTTGCGCGGCGTGGTGTTGCGATACAGGCGGGCCGGGCCCTGGACGTTGCTGATCAAGATGTCGAGGTCGCCGTCGGAATCGATGTCGCCGATGGCAAGGCCTCGCGTGATCTCGATGAGGCCGCAGAGCGAGGCGACCGGGCGTTCGATCAGCTCGAACCGACCTTGCCCATCGTTGAGGTAGAACAGGTTCGGCTCGGCCAGCAGGTTCCACGGCGGATCGATGGACGCGTCTGGACGTGGATCAACTCGGTTGACTCGGCCGTTCGCTACGACCAGGTCAAGGTCGCCGTCGAGTTCGACATCCAGCGCGGCGGTTCCAAAGCCGGTGTACTCCATACTCGACGCGGCGAGTCCCGTCTCACCAGTAACGTCGTCGAACCCCACCCCGCGACCGAGATTTCGGTAGTGCGTGTTGGTTTCGACTCTCAGGTGGGTCACGAACAGATCGACCCTGGAGTCGTTGTCGAAGTCAGCCGCGACCACCCCCATGCCCGCCTCAGGCTGACCATGCAGACTGTACGCAGTGCCCATCATAAGGGCGGCCTCGCGGAAGGTCCCGTTGCGTTGGTTCAGCCACAGGTGGTTGGGGTACGCGTCGTTGGCGACGTAAATGTCGATCCAGCCATCGTCGTTCAAGTCGTCGCAGACAACACCCAATCCGGCGGCGGCGACCGACGCGATGCCCGCTTCCTCGCTCACATCCGTGAACCCCGGCCCGCCGGAACCGCCATTGTTGTGCAGCAGGACATCGTGAATGGGGGTAAATGACTTTGGCCCGCAGTAGTCGCGTCGTCCCGCCTGATCGAAGCAGTGCAGGTCTGGGTCGAATTCGACATACTGGGTAACATACAAGTCCAGGAAGCCGTCGCGGTCGTAATCAAGGAATACGGCCGAGCAGGACCATCCGGGCACGTCGATGCCGGCGGACTCGGTGATGTCCTCAAATGTGCCGTCGCCGCGGTTTCGATACAGCCGGTCCGGGCCGTAGTTGGTCACGTACACGTCGGCGTCGCCGTCGTTGTCAATGTCCCCGATGGCGACGCCCATGCCGTAGCCGCCGTCGCCGAGACCTGACTCAGCCGTCACATCGACATATCGTCCGTTTGGATCCTGCCGGTAGAGTCGATTGGTCGGGGTCTGCTCGACCACGGCGTCGGGGAGACCGCGGTTGCCGTTGACAAGGTAGATATCCAGATCGCCGTCGTTATCGAAATCGAATAGGGCAGCCCCGGGGCCGATGACCTCCGGCATGTACAATTCGCCGGTGGCGCCGGTTTCGTGGACGAAGTCGAGGCCAACCGTAGTCGTGATTTCAGTGAACCACTGCGCTGCCGGCGCCTGGATGGCGTCACTAGGGCTCTCGGCGTGGTCCGTACAGCCGCCGAGGCACGTGCAGACCAGCAGAGACGATGCTCCAATCAGGCGGGTCACTCGGCCAGGAGCGCTGACGACCTGCCTGCGTATCCCAAGACTCACGGCCGGTGTGCGGCTCGGCAAACTTCATAGCCCTCCCACGGCGCACCCCGCCGCGCCAGAGGTGGCTCGGCGGTGGCTGGATTGGCCGTTGTCTCGACTCGCGGGCAACGCGCGCCGGATACGGCAGCGAATACTACTCTAGCACATTTAGAGCACATTGACCGCCATCCACATGGTGCGTCAACGTCGATCCCGGCCTGTGGTGGTCGCCATCGCGTGGCTGGGCGAAACTCGAATTGATCAACAGATGCGGCGCTGGTGAGTGTAGTCGGGGTCAGTTGGCGTTACAATCTCAGCCGTGATCAGCCGGGTGCACAGCTTCATTCTCCAAGGCATCGACGCTACGCCGTGCGAGATCGAAGCGGATCTTAGCCCGGTGGGGCTGCCCAAGACCACCATCGTTGGGCTGCCGGACGTAGCGGTGAAGGAGTCGATCGAACGGGTGCGAACGGCTGTGCTCAACAGCGGG
>JAPUKX010000133.1 GCA_027295435.1 Planctomycetota bacterium
TGGCCATGCTGGCCACAGAGATGTCTAAAGTCGGCGTGACCGTGACCGCAGTCCGCATCGGCGACGTTGGCGATGAGCAGACGCTTGGCGCGCTGTTGAAGACCCAGACCGATCGTGAAATCGCACTTCAGGAGCAGGTCACCTTCCAGGAGCAGCAGCGGGCGGCGGAGCAGCAAAAGGCGTTGTCCCGAACCCAGCAGGAAGCGGAGGAAGAACGGCGTTTGGCAACCGCGATGTATGAGGTGCAGATCGCTGAGCAGAACAAGGAGCGCCGCATCATCGAAGCCGGCGCCGAAGCCGAGGCGATCCGGATCAAGGCCGAGGCTCAGGCCGAGGCCTACCGGGTGATTGCCCTGCAGATCGGGTCGGGCAACGCCGCCCTGCTCGAGCTGCTCAAGATTGTCGGCGAGCGCGGCATCAACATCACCCCCCGCGTTATGGTCGTCGGCTCGAATGGTGGAAATGCCGGCACAGGGGGATCAACCGAAGCCACGGCTCTCATCGGCACCATGCTCGACACCATGATCAGCCGCCAGGAGCCATCCGCCGGGCCGTAGAACCAACCGGCTTCAACGCGCAAGATTGAAAGAGAGCAAATCCCCCGGCCGGTTATCGCCGACCTCCATTCTTGGTTGGGGCTGTTGCACCATCCGGTCCAACGCCGACCAAGCGGACCCGCGCAACGTCAACGGACTATTATCACGGCGCCATGGCTAAGGCGAAGTCGTCAATCAAATCGCTCGAGACCGTCGAGCCGATCGGCAACCGCGTCCTGATCCGCAAGGATGCGGACAAGAAAGTGACCAAGGTCGGCATCCATCTGCCAGACAAGATCGAGATCCCCACCCTCACCGGCCGGATCGTGGCCGTCAGCGCCCAGGTGGAGCACGATGAAGACTATCCGATCAAGCAATACGACCGTGTGCTGTTCAACCCCAAGAACAGCCTCCCCGTCGATTTCGAAGGAGACAACCAGCTGTTTGTGATTCCGATTGAAGACGTGGTGGCGGTTTTTCGTAAAGATTGACGTGTAGACAACAGATCCGTTTCGCCGGCGGGCTTGCCCCGCCGCTTTCTTCTCAAGCAAAGAAAGTGGTAGGGGTGTGTGAAGACACGCGGGCCAGCGGCTGTTGCCCACCGATGACGGCCGCGGTCGAGGACGACGCGGCTCGCTAAGATCGAAATGTGATTGACTACACGCTGCCGCTGGATCGACTGCCCGATCCGCTGCCGATCGAGCCGCTGACGAAGCCGTTTGATGTCACCATCACCCCGCCGGGCTCCAAGAGCATCACCTGCCGGGCGTACATTCTGGCGGCGCTGGCCGAAGGCGAGTCACAGATCATTCGTCCGTTGCGAGCCGACGATACGGACACCCTGCTCAACGCACTGTGCACACTCGGCGCGGAGGCTCGCTGGGATGGTGAGGATGTGTTCATCAAGGGGGTAGGGGGGCGATTCCCTCGCGGCGGCAAGATCAACCTCGGCGACGGCGGCGCTCCGACCCGCTTCATGATCGCCGCGGCGTGTCTGGCCGCAGAGCCGGTCGTCGTGGATGCCAGCCCCCGTATGCGCCAGCGCCCCATCGCCGAAGGGGTGGAGATGTTGCGCCAACTCGGCGCGAAGATCGAATACATCGAGCAAGAGGGACGCCTGCCGGTGCGAACAGTCCCGAGCGCGACCCTGGTTGGCGGTCCTGTGAAGATCGGTGCAACGAAATCGAGTCAATTCGTTTCAGCGGTAATGCTGATTGCCCCGTGGCTCAAACAGTCGGTTCAACTCGTTTTCGCTGATGAACCGACCAGCGAGAGATATGTGAGACTAACGAGCGCGGTGTTGAGGGAGTGGGATGTGAGAATCCAGCAATGGTTCTTTGCGGAATCGAACGGACACAGCGCCACATCTTCGCGACCACCAGAGCTGCGGCTCATACCTTCCAAATTGGCAGGCCGCGACTATCCGGTTGAGCCCGATGCAAGCAGCGCCGCGTATTGGATGATTGCTGCCGGTCTCGTTGCGAAGGCACGAGTAGAACTGATCGGCATGCGCTGGCCGTCACCACAACCCGACGTCAGCATAGTTGGTCCATTGCGTGAAGCCGGAGTTGATTCCGAGGCTATGTCGTCCGGGTTCGTGATCACAGGCCCTGACAATCTTCATAGCACTCAAACCGACGCGAGGAGGATGCCGGACGGGTCGCTCGCTCTCGCCGCGCTCATGGCCATGGCCACGGGCAGAAGCGTAATCACCGGTCTGCACACCCTGCGTGTCAAGGAAACAGATCGCATCGCCGCGTTGACCAACGAATTGCAGAAGATAGGCTGCGAGATCGAAGACGACGATGACATGATCACAATTGACCCCCATCACCGCCACGACAAACCCGTGGTGATCGAGACCTACAACGATCACCGCATGGCCATGGCGTTTGCGGTGCTCGGCCTGGCCCGGCCGGGGATTTCCATCAAGAACCCGGCCTGCGTGAGCAAGAGCTACCCGACGTTCTGGAAGGACTTCGCAAAGTTGTATCAGTAGCGAGCCGCAGCAACCGCGGTCGAGGACACCACGGCTCGCTGTACGGGCGTGTATCGAGAGGCAATACTATCTGCCCTATGGCTGCCTTCTGGACCTATGTCAGGCAGATGCTGCGGAATCGGGCCACGGTGGCATGGGCATTTGTCTTTGCACTCATCTCAGCCAGCGGGCTCGGCGTGGGGTTGCTCACACTTGGGCCGATGCTGCGGCTCATCCTGCGCGGTGATTCACTTGATCAACTCGCGCGACAGTTCAACGAGAAGGAGCCTTGGATCCGCGTCCCGGACGAGATTATCGCCAGACTCCCGCCGGAGCGGTTCGACGGCGTGGTGTTGATTATCTTCGTGATCGCGGTGCTTACCGTGCTGGGCGGCGCAGCGAACTTTATGCATCAATACCTGAGCCAGATGCTTGCCACGAAGACCATCGCGCGCATCCGCCAGGACACCTATCGCCACGTGCTCCACCTGCCGCTAAGCCGGGTCATCGCCCGCGGGCCCTCTGAGTTCGTGGCCAGAATCGTTCGAGATGCGGCTGAGTTACAACGCGGATTCATCGCGGTCACGAGCAAGGCGGTCACCCAAGTGCTCAAGGGATTGGCCGCATTTACCGCGGCGATGGTCTTCGACTGGCGATTGACGCTCTCGGCGGCCGTGGTGGCCCCGCTGCTGTTGATCGTGCTCCGCAAGCTCGGCAAGCGGATTCGCCGAGGCACTCGGGGATCCCTCGAGGCGCAGGAAGGGCTGCTCCGGATCGCCACCGAGACGCTGCACGGGCTGCGAGCGGTCAAGGCCAACACCGGCGAGCGGCACGCCGCACGGTGGTTCCATCGCCTCAACAAGGCGGTCGTGAAGCAGGAGCTCAGGGTACGCACGGCCCGGGCCCTGACGGGGCCGGTCGTGGAGACGCTGGCCGTGTTGATCATCGGTTCCCTGGCGATTGTCGCCGCCAAGCACATCATTGCCGGCAATCTCCCGTTCGAGCGGTTCGTCCTCACCCTCGGTTCGCTGGCCGTGGCGGGCGCGTCGTTTCGCCCACTGGCCGGGCTGGTCAACGAGATGCACGCCGCAGCCGCCCCCGCTGAACGTCTTGATGAGATCCTCTCCCAACCGCGCGAGGCAGCCGGCGCGCTGCGACTGCCCAACCTGTCGCGTCATTCCAAAACGATCGAATTCGCCAACGTCTCGTTCACCTACCCCGGGTCGGATCGCCCGGCGGTGGATCGGCTGACATTGACGATCGCGCACGGTGAACGGCTGGCCCTTGTCGGGCCAAACGGCTCCGGAAAAACGACGCTCATCAGCCTGCTCCCACGCTTGCTCGAGCCGGATTCCGGTCGGGTGTTGATCGATGGTACTGACATTTCAACCGTCAATCTGACCAGTCTTCGCCGGCAATTCGGTGTGGTGACGCAGGAGACGGTCTTGTTTCGCGGCAGCGTCGCTGAGAATATCGGCTTCGGGGCCGCAGCACCGAGCCGCGAGCAGATCATCGACGCCGCCCGTCGGGCACACGCTGAAGATTTTGTCCTCGAACTGCCCAATGGCTACGACACCGACCTCGCCGAGCAAGGCGCGTCACTCTCCGGCGGACAGCGCCAGCGTCTGGCCATCGCCCGGGCCATCCTGCGTGACCCGTCGATTCTCATTCTCGATGAGGCGACCAGCCAGATTGACGCCGAGTCCGAGGCGCAGATTAACGCCGCCCTGGCCGAGTTCTGCCAGGGTCGCACGGCTCTGCTCATCGCCCATCGATTGTCCACGGTGCTCAACGCCGACCGCATCGTGGTAATGGATGGCGGCCGCATCATCGCTGAGGGCTCGCACGAGGAGCTTCTCGAAGATTGCGATCTCTACCGACGGCTCACGAAGACACAATTGGTCGCGGCCGGCTAAGCGCCCAGCCGCAAGCCGGCGGCAAGGCGGTTCGATTGGCCGGGGATTCCATCGCCATCATATCAGCAGCGCCATCGCCGCCATGATGATTGCGAGGATTGACGTCGCTCCACAGAGGCCCACAACCAGGATCACCCTCTTCTGCGCCCGTTCCAGCAATTCGACCAGCTTGGCGTCGCGGTCCTCACCGGATCGGTCTGCGGCAGAGAGAACTTCCAGCGTCCGACGGGTTGATTTGGCAACATCGTGAAGGTCTCGACTGACGGCGCCGATGGATTCCGCTGCCTTTCGAATTGTTTGAGTATTCAAATCGAGCTGCTGCTGAACCTGCTGAAGGCCCTTGGTGTCGTGTGCCGACGTGTCGCTGAGGCGGCCCAGCGCGGCGTTGATGGCCTCCTCGCGGGCCCGGGCCTGATCAACCTGATCGCGGGAAAGTTCAAGCATCTGCGTGCATTTACCGCTGTCTTCCGCGAGGGCATCCATCGCCTGGGTCAACTTCTGCATCGGTTGCAAGAGGCGCTGGGTCTGGTCGGTCT
>JAPUKX010000134.1 GCA_027295435.1 Planctomycetota bacterium
CGCTTCCTTCCTTGGGGGCTCATGGCGTAGATCTGGAAGCGATGACCAACGGGCTCCCACCCGTACTGCCTACAGATGCGCTCGCGTAAGGCGACCAGTTCGTCATCGGAGAACTCGATGTATTTGCCCGTCTTCATGCAGACCATGTAGTCACGCGGAGCCTTGCCGTAGATGAGCTGAAAATGGGATTGCTTGGAATCGAACAGCGCCAGCGTGATGATGCCGGCATCCTGAAGAAGCTTGATGGTGCGGTAAATCGTCGCCTTGGAGACACGGTGGCCGCGGCGTCGCATCTCCATGAGCAGTTGGTCCACCTCAAAGACGTTATCCGCTTCGATGATCGAGTTGAGGATGTCCGCTCGCTCGGGCGTGTACTTGAGATGCTGTGACTTGAGGTATCGTCGAAAGACAGAGCATAATGGGGCCATCGCGGCGATCGGCGGACCGGCCGGCGGAGCGGGGGGGGTCGATATCGGCTCCAGCGCCATGCTCCAAGTGTATCCGTCCGCTGGTCGCTCGCCATCGGCGGCGGTCAAACCATGCGAAAGAACTCTCGATCGCTTCGGGTGCTCGCGTTTGAGCCATACGACTGCGGCTCACATCGGGTCGTAAGAGAGTCGATCAGCCGCCATAGCCGCCACCGCTGGACCTGGTTCACCAGGCCCGGCCGGGGATGGAAGTGGCGGATTCGGCTGGCGGCTGTGGAACTTCTCGACGCAGCGACGGCCGCGGGGGCGCTTGACGATCCCGTAGATGCGATCGTGGCCACCTCACTGCTCAGCGCCGCGGACCTGCGCGCACTGTTGCCCGCCCCGATGCGAGCGATCCCCATCATTCTCTACATGCACGAGAACCAGGCGGCGTATCCGCTGTCCGAGCAGCTTACCGTCGAGCCGCAGCGGGATGTGCACTTCGCAATAACCAACCTCACCAGCATCCTCGCGGCGGACCTCGTGATCTGGAACAGCCGCTGGAACCGGGAATCATTCCTGACCGGCATGCACATGATCCTTCGCCACGCTTCAGCGGTGGACCTCAAGGATTGGGATCGAACGGTTCAGGAGAAGAGCCAGGTCATCTGGCCGCCGGTTGAGCCACCGCCGCCGTCGGGTCCGCAGCAACTCGCCGCTGGGACAGCCCCAGACCGCATGACCGGGGGAGCTTTACATAACCCGACGACCGTCGTCTGGCCGCATCGCTGGGAGCATGACAAGGGGCCCGACGAGCTGCTCGAGATCGCCACACGCTTCAGCGAGCCGCTGAACCTGCGTTGGACGATCCTCGGCTGGCAGTTCCCCACGGCCCCGCCGGCATTGATCGAGTTTGAGCGTCGCTTCGCCGACCGCATCGATCACATCGGCTTCGAGGCGAGCCGCTCGCGCTACTGGGAGCATCTGGCCAGATGCGACTGGGTGCTCTCCACGGCCCGGCACGAGTTCTTTGGAATCGCGGTGGCCGAAGCGCTGCTGGCGGGGTGTCTGCCTTGGCTGCCCAATCGACTGAGCTATCCCGAGTTGGTGCCGCGAGAAGTGGGGGGCCTCAGCCCGCTGCATCCGCCACGGAACCCCGACGCGGCGCGATCGGCCATCATCAAGCACCTCGAACCGGCGCTGGCCGGCAATGCCGTGGCTCGCCTTGACGCCGCGATCGCCAACCTACTGGGAACGTCCTGAACGCGCCTCGAATCAGTGATCGAAGAGCGTCATTTGGGAATCGAGCGTCGGACGGCGAAAGGCCGCGGACGACAGCGGCTGCAACTTGCGATCGAGCTTGTTGCGCTTGGCGAAGACCTTGAAGGTCGCGGCAATTTGCTCGGCCAGCGGCCCGCGCCCGCGCATGCGCAACGTCGGCGTGGCCTCATAGAGTTCGCCGCCGCGCATCTCACGAATCAAACGCTCGATCCGGGGGGCCTGGTGGGGAAGGTGTCGGGCAAGCCAATCGAGAAATAGGGCCTTGACCTGGTGGGGCAGCCGCAGCATGATCCAGCCGGCGGAGGTGGCCCCGGCCTGGGCCGCCGCCTTGAGGAGGTGGGGGATCTCCCGATCGTTGAGCCCCGGAATGATCGGGGCGAGCATGGCCGCCACCGGGATGCCGGCCTCGGCAAGCTCACGCATCGCCCGCAGGCGGTCGGCGGGGCGGCTGGTGCGCGGTTCCATCGCCCCCGCCAGCTTCGCATCCAGCGTGGTCAGGCTGATGGCTACGCTGACTGCTCCATACCCGGCCAAAGACGCCAAGAGATCAAGATCGCGCACCACCAGCCGGTTCTTGGTCACGATGCTGACAGGCTGGCGGCAGTCGGCGAAGACCTCCAGGCAGCGGCGGGTGATCTTGAGCTTCGCTTCCAGCGGCTGGTAGCAATCCGTGACGCCGGACATGACAATCGGCTCGCCCAACCACCGAGGCGAGGCGAGCTCGCGTCGAAGCAGCTCTGGAGCATTCTGCTTGACCACGATCTTCGTCTCGAAGTCGAGCCCGCAGGAGAAGCCCAGCGTCTCGTGGGTCGGACGAGCGTAGCAATAGACGCAGCCGTGCTCGCATCCGCGATAGGGGTTCAGCGTCCAGTTGAAGCCCAAGTCGGGGCTGTCCACGCGGTTGATGACCCGTTGGGCACGGTCGTGAAAGACCATTGTCGGCAGCTGTACGCCCCGAGGGTGTTCGCGGAGTCGGTCATCCAGTTCGTCCCCCAGGACGTGCAGCCTCAGCGACTCGAAGCGATTCCCCGGGTTCAGCCCTGCGCCACGACCGCGCGCGGCTTGGATCGTCGAACCAACATGACAGCAGTCGCCTGGCACAGTAAGCCAAACATATACCAAACAGGCTAGGGGGTCAAGCCTGCCGACGGCTTGCTGTCTGGTGTCGAGACCTCCCCTTTCGTAGTCCGAGAATGCATGTTACGTAAAATTGGGTCGGTTCAGCCGACCGTCATCGCTCGCAGGCCAGGGGCGCCTCGCCATCGTGGTGTTCCGTGTGCAACGGACCGCCGGCCGAGGCGCGGCTGATTGACGCATGGATACCATGCTGCCTCATTCACCCTCGAGGCGGGCAATCGCGTAGAACATGCCGCAATGGCCACCTATTGGACCCGAACGCTGATACCGACGTTGCGGCAGGACCCCGCCGAGGCCGAGGTGCCGTCGCATCGACTGATGCTCCGGGCTGGGCTGATTCGGCAGCTCAGCGCCGGGCTGTACACGTACCTGCCACTGGGCTGGCGGGCTCTGCACAAGGCGATCCA
>JAPUKX010000135.1 GCA_027295435.1 Planctomycetota bacterium
GGGGACCTTCGCGTCAACCAGGCGACTTAGGCCAATGTCGTGAGTAACGGTCTTGTTGAGCAATGACAGCACATCCCACGGGTATTCATACAGTACGTGGCCGGCGATGGGACGAGTATCGGCGCCGTCGGGAAGCTCGCCGGTGGTAAGGAACGCCTCGGCATCGGCCCGCGTCAGCATCGCCGCCACAACATGACCTGTGGCCTGATCTGTCGCGGCCTGCCCAACCTCCAGCTTCAGGCGCCCATCGGGCATGCCCCAGCGCCCATTGACGCAGTACAACGCATCCTCATCCGGCAGATGATTGACGGGGGCGTTGGAGCGCGAAGCCACAAGTGGCTTCAGAGATCCCGGCACCCAATACCCAGCGAGCGATTGGGGCCACTGCGCCGCCAGTCGGCCGGCCGTGGTCAGCATCCCCGTGCGGACTTCGAACGAAGCCCGCAGGTCGGTGAGAGGGCCAAGCTGCCCGAGCCCGTCATCGAAAATGATCATGCCCGTCATGCGCTGGTCCTGTCCCGAACCTGCCTCTTCAGCGGGCAAGTCCGCCAGGGAAGCCCCGATGGTTATCGCAGGGCTCCGCTGCGATGGCTGAGCGTCTGGAAGCCCCACAACGGCATGGACCGCACCAGCAGCCATCCGAATGGAATTGCCAGCAGTCCTGAGTACAGCGCCATGAGGAAACGTCGCAGCAGCTCGCCGAGCGTCGTAGTCTGCGCCCAGGACAAATCGCCGCCTGGATACCACGAGCGGATCACGTAGACGGCGACGGCGACGAGGTGAACAGCGAGCAAACAGATGAACGTCATGGTACCGATGGTCAGGGCGCGCTGGCGAAAGACGATAGTTCGAAGCTGCAACACCAGATACCCGCCGCCGACATAGCCTAGGGTACGCGGACCGATCAAGTGCAGCTTGTCAGCCTCGCCCAGCGAAATCGGGTCGGACAGATCCAGCAGCAGGCCGAGCGTCAGACACGCCCACATCGCAGCCATGCGCGGTGCCGAGAGGCAGATGAATGCAGCAAGCAGGCCGCAGGCGCTCGGCTTGATCTGCAATTCTTTTCCGGCCAGCACATCGAGTAAACTGGTGTCGAGCACCAGAGTCAGATAGGCGAAGATGGCAAAAACCACCCACCTCATGGCTGGACACCTTCGGTCAAGACCACCTCTCGCTCGATCTTCAGCGTCACGTAGGCCAAACGGTCAGCGGGATACCTCGGTCTGACAACGATCGAGTTGAGAAGCGGCTTCCGGTCGTTCGCCGTAACCGACTCGACGAAACCGAGGATCATGCCCTGGGCGCTGTCCACCCAAGACGGATCATTATGTAGCCGGACAATATCGCCGTCTCTCACCAGGACATCCCTATCGAGATCGCCGACCAATGCGCCTGTGTTGTTCGGCTCGAGCCAGATCCGCCGGGCCGCCTCAATCGGGGCCAGCGGATCATCGGCCGGTAGAATGATCGCCCCGACGCGCCCGTTGGATGGATTGGTGATCGGCACCAGCCAACTACTGAGACGAGCCACATCGCCGGCTACCCGCCCGATGAGGTGCACGCCACGAAACACCGCGATCGTCCCTTGCGAGACGCCGTCGCGCGTACCCACGTTCAATCTGATAAAGCCGTGGGCACGATCGGGGCTTCTGCCGGTGATCCGGGCAAATAGCGGGTCGATCACCACGCCCTTGTGGAACCGCCGGGCGTCGTGCAACTCGCGCATCTCCTCTTCAAGGGTGTCGATTCTCAATCGAGCGAAATGCAACAACCGGCGTAGTTCATCCTGATCCTCGATGAGTTGCTGCACCCGCTGGGGTTCCTCACGAAGCGGATCATGGGCCGGACGAAGCCAGTTTCGAAACGATATACCCACCTCACCGGCCGGCTGAACAAAGATATCGAGGCCGCCTCCAAGATATGAGGTCCATGGCATCAACCAGCTTGTGGGCAGAAAGGCCAGAATCAGCGCCAGACCGACCGCGACAGAGAACGTTCGCTGTGAACGGGAAACGGTCCTGGCCATCGGTCAGGCTGGAAGGCTCGAGGCTCGAGGCTTGAAGGCATGAAGGCTTGAGGAACAGCCCGGCTGGAAATCCGCGGCCATTGCTCGCTTACGCCGGCGTCTCATCGTCCCATCATGCCTCATGCGTGGATTTAGAACTCGTCCAGATCCGACTCCATCGTCGCCTTCCACTCCCCAAGATTCTCCAGGTAAATGCTGGTCCCGCGAGCGACCGCCGTCATGGGATCATCCGCGATGCGGACGTCCAAACCGGTGGCATTGGACATCAGCACGTCAATTCCTCGCAACAGCGCTCCACCGCCAACCAGCGTAATCCCGTTGTCTACCAGATCGGCGGCAAGCTCCGGCTCGGCCCGTTCCAAAGTTCGCATCACCGTCTCGATAATGGCCGCGCACGGTTCCTGGAGGGCTTCACGTACCTCGTCGCTGGTAACAACAGTCTTGCGGGGCAGTCCGGAGACGTTGTCCCGTCCACGGACGTCGATCGAGGTCGGCTCGTCCACAGGGGCCGCGGAGCCGATTTCAATCTTGATCCGCTCCGCTGTTTGCTCACCGATGGTGAGGTTGTAGGTCTTCTTCATGTGGCTGATGATCGCCTCGTCCATGTCGTCGCCGGCAACGCGAATTGACTCGCATGAGGCAATGTCGGCCAGGGACATCATGGCGACCTCGGTAGTTCCGCCACCGATATCCACAATCATGGAGGCAGTCGGCTCAACGATGGGAAGCCCCGCTCCGATTCCGGCAGCCATAGGCTCCTCGACCAGGTACACCCGCCGAGCTCCCGCGCGCTCGGCCGAGTCGAGCACCGCGCGCTTCTCCACCGCCGTGATCCCCGAGGGGACCGCGATGACCACCCTCGGCCCCAAGATCCGGCTTCGCCCGTTTACCTTGCGAATGAAGTAGCTGAGCATCGCCTCGGTGATCTCGAAGTCGCTGATCACGCCGTCTTTGAGCGGACGGATCGCGCTGATCGAGCCCGGCGTCTTGCCCAGCATTTCCTTGGCCGACCAGCCGACCGCATTGCCGTTATTCAGGACGCGGTTCGTGCCTCGCTTCACCGCCACCACGGACGGCTCGTTGAGCACAATACCCTCGCCGCGGACGCAGACTAAGGTGTTACAGGTGCCCAGGTCGATGCCCATATCGACGCTGAACCAGCCGAGAAACGAATCGAGGAACACCGAAGCGAACTCCGTTTGGGTGAGGATCGGTCAACTAGGCAACTATCCTACCCGGGACCTAGCCTCTTGATCGACCAAGTACGAGGTTTGCTTGCGAATGATACACAAAGAGCGTCAGAAGGGCAGCCCAATGCCGTCGCCTTGTCTTTGGAATCGTCGGGGCGAGTTTGCGCCCGGCCGGGTTACTTCTGAACGAGCTTGAACACGCCGCCGGGCTCAGGGGGCACGCTGGAGTGGTCGAGATTACGCGTCGCCAGAAGAAACACGCCGGCTAGAAGCACCAGAAACGCCACGCACAGCAGGCCGGTATACACGTCGAGATCACCGCCAGTACGGCGAACCGGGGCGTTGAACTGGCTCATAGTGCCTCTCCTGGTCCCTATAGGGGCAATCAACCCCGGCCGGCGCGGCCGTAGACCCGATCGCCCGGCTCGACCCGGCCCCGCTCCTCAGACTCCAGCTCGACGATGCCGGTGGAGCGATTGATGTCCACCGAGATGATCCGCAGCTTCCCGATGAAGGTCCCGCCCCGGCCGATCGTGAGTTCCCAGCCTTCCTTCACACCATCGCGGGAACCGGCGTTGATCTCGGCAAGCTTCTGATTGCTGCTCCGGCGGACGTTGATGATCTGCGCGTCGAGATCGCGGTCGATCGGAGGCGCCGGCCGACGACCGGAGCGCCCTGCCATCTCCCCCAGCTCCCCGAAGCGGGTGACGTACATGGCGAGCTGCTCTAGGGCCTTGGCATGCCCCTCTCGAAGTTGCTGAAGTTCTTCCTGAAGCGCTCGTCGGGCCGCCACCGCGACTTCCAGTTGCGCATCCCTATCCCGCAAAGCTTCGTCCAGCTCCACGGCACGGCGTTCGGCTGCCAGCGCATCGGACCGCATCGTCCGCACCTCCGACAGCAGGCCACCCATGAGCTCCTGGCCGGCCGAGACGCCGGACGCGAGCTTTGCCAGATCAGCCCTGATCTTTGCCTGCTGACTCTCAGCCCCGGCCAACTCAATCTGCATCTCGCGTATGTCGGCCGCGGCCACGTCACGCTCTTTGGCAAGCGCCAGCTGTTCGGACTTCAGTTCCTGAATCTCCAACTGAAGCCGAGTATTCTCCGCGGCATGGACGGCCTGCGCAGCCCCGAGCCGGTCAACGGCCGTCGCGGCCTGGGCATCGGCCCCGAGATATTTGGCCTTGAAGCTGTCCTCGTTGTAGGCGTAAACCACCACCAGAGGCACGAGCAGCAGGGCCAGCAGCGACACCAGCACGATAAAGATTTTCGTCAGAACATGCACCTTCAGTTCCCCACGTCTGTTGGCGTCTATCGTCGGCGCCAGTTCCCGACCGGGCAGGGACATGACCGCCTCAGAGAGGTCTCAACCTCCAGGCGGCTTAGGAGGTCTGTGGTCCAGTCTCTGCCGATAATCACCACGCGCCTGCTGAGGCGCAAACAAACACCGACAAACCTGCCGGCTACCTTGTACCCTGTGGCACCATTCGTGTCAATACCGCGGTCGGTTCCGCCCAGCCTTCACGGCTGTTGAACCTGCAGGATCGCGCTGGCGGCCGCGACCCGCACCAGGGGGTTGGGATCGTCCAACATGGTGGCCAGCGTGGGCAAAGCAGCCGGATCGGCGACTTCGCCCAGCGTCAGCGCCGCCTGCGCCCGAAGCTGATATTGCTCGATGCCGGTGTACTCCATTGGCACGTCAATCGTAGCCCGGGTAGGGTCGATCCGGGCCAACGCCCAGGTGGCGGCCATGCGAACCTCGGCCGGCTGCTGGAACGGGGCGCGGGGGTGGGCGAGACGGATTAGATTCGCAACCACCCGCTCGTCCTTCAACCGGCCGCAGATCATGCAGGCCAACGCGACAATCTCACCCTGCTCTGGGGGCGCGAACAACGCCGCGCGAATGGCTTCGATCTCGCTCTCTAAGCCGAGCTTCACCATCGCCTCCGCCAGCTGAAGATTGACCATCTTGACCCTCGCCTCGTTGGCGCGCCGCATGCCTTTGCCAACCGCCTGTCGAATCATGGGAGCCGCGGAGGGATCACCCAACTCGCCCAGGACCAGAGCAGCGTTGCCTCTCACCTCAGGGTCGTCGCTGGCAATCATCGCCGACAGGGGCGTGGGATCAACACGGTGCCCACAGCGCTTGAGCCCGAAGATCGCTGATGCCCGCACCGAGAGTGATTCGTCACTCAGCAATGGCTCCAGCAAGTAAGCAAGCTGCTCCATCCGGAGGGTCCCGATGGTCATGGCGGCAACGAACCGCACGCCGCGGTTCTCATCGACAACTCCCCGACGCACCACCGGCTCCAACTCGGCGGGCGCACGGTGCAACGCTTCAATCGCATTGGCCCGCAGAAGTTCGTTGGTAGACGCCGCGGCCCGCAGGAGCACATCGATCGCCGCATCATGCAAGTCCTCGGGGACATCCACAGCCGCCATTTGATCGACGCTGGACATAGGCGTTCGGCCCGGGCCGATCGGCGACTGCGAAGTCGATTCCGCTTTAGTGCTCCACGGTTGTCCTGTGTTCTTTAGACATCCGCTGAGCATGGCTAGCACACATGAACACGCAATGCCAGCCACAATCAGGTTTCTCATGTCGGTGATTCCCTCCTGGAGATCATTGTGCATCCAGCGAATGCCATTGTTGCGGCCAGGCAAGCCCAGGACCACACTTCTCCCACTGCTCCGTACAGGGTACTGCGAGAATCCAGTTGGAGTTCGGCCGCGAGCCAGCCGGTCCGGCGCCCCACACCGTATCGGCCCTCGCCGACTGAGCGCGTGATCGCTCCCGTCGAATTGATGGCCAGGCTCAGCCCAGTGTTCACCGCCCGGACCATGGGCACACGGTTCTCGATGCAGCGAAAGCGGGCGATTTGTGCGTGCTGCTTGCGTCCGGCGTCAAACGTAGTGAACCACCCGTCATTGCTAAGGTTGACGAAGATGTCCGCCGTCTTACGCCGGCCGGAGTAGATCATCTTCCGGCAAACCCTGGCGACCGTATCCTCGAAGCAGATGGGGGTGGCGAGGATCAGAGAGGCTTGAGGCTTGAGGAGGCTTGAGGCTTGAGGACCATCGCTGCGAGGAGTCCAGCGCAGTGTAACGCGGTTGATGGCGCGGCTGGCGTCAAGATTGAAGCTCATGCCTTCGGCGCCGATGGCCAACATTTTGTCCTCCAGCCACGGCCAGTTGGAGATGTAGGGCATTGTCTCGCCGAAGGGTGTGAGGAACACCTTGTCGTAGCGCTGATAGGGCGGATCGCCGTCGATCAGATACGCCGAGTTGTATTTCGCCTGCCACCGCGGCATGTCGTCAACGGTTTCCAGGCCGACGTAGGCAGGACTTCCGACCAGCATCGGCGTCTTCAGCTGTCCCGAAAGCTCGACGAGCGCGGTGGAGAACAAGTCGCCTGGGAAGAAACCGCCTTCGACCAACGTCCGAATCGCCTCAGGCTCAAGACCGAAGCCGGGCAGCATCGTCTCCGGCCAGATGACCAGATCGACGTTTTTCCCGTTCGCGATCACTTCGTTGTGGGCTTGCCGTGTCTGGTCGATGAAGGTGCGGACATCCTCGACTTGGCGCTGTGGCTCCCAGGCAATCTTGTTGTCCTGGTCCAGATTCGTTTGAATCACCAAAAGAGACGGAGCCGGCATGGCCACGTCAGCCTGCCCGAGCCTCCAGAGCCCATACCCGAGGTTGGCGCCGTGAACAGCCAACGTCACAATTCCGACAACAACCAGTCTTCGAGCCGGCCATTGCCCCGCGTGGACCCGCGCCAGGTCCACCACCGATCCCGCAACCATTGCGACAAGGAAGCTCAAGAAGTAGGTTCCGAAGAGGTCGGCGGACTGAGCCAGAATCGGCCACTCAATGGTGGGATGAGCAAGAATGAACCACGGGTAGCCGTCGAACAGGAACTCGCCTCGAAGGCACTCGATCCCGACCCACACCACTGGCACCACCACGGTCATCGGCCAGGCGCGCAGCTCGCGGTGGCGACTGATGCGCCTGATGATCCATACGAACAGCGCCGCATACAACGACAGATAAACACCCAGCAGCGGATATCCCATCGCGGTCACTGCGATGAGCCACTGATTGATCCACAGCCACATCGCCCATTGGACCACGAGCACGGTGAGCACGGCGCGACGCGTCGAGCGGGCATTGATCGCCAGCCAGACCAGGGGAACGACCGAGATGAACGTCACCGGCCAGAGTCCGATTCCGGGAAAGGCCGCGGCGAACAGGACGGCATGGGCGATCGCCAATGCCACGGTTTTGGCCATGGAGTGAACGCATGGGGACCCACACGCAGGCACCCGCGACCGCTGACCGTCATTTACCGGCATAGTCGATGATGCGACTGATCTCGCTGCGCAGTTCGCTGCGCTCTACGACACGATCCACAAACCCGCATTCAAGCACGAACTCGGCCCGCTGGAACCCTTCGGGCAATTCCTGGCGGATCGTCTGTTGGATCACGCGAGGCCCGGCAAACCCGATCAACGCTTTGCGCTCGGCGAGAATCACATCACCCAGCATCGCAAAGCTCGCCGTCACGCCGCCGGTCGTGGGGTCGGTGAGCACCGAGATGAATAGACCCCCCTGGTCGTCGAACCGCGCCAGAGCAGCAGTGGTCTTGGCCATCTGCATTAGCGAGAAGCCTGATTCCATCATCCGCGCCCCACCTGAGCAACTCACGATCACCAGCGGCAGATCACGATCGGCAGCAAGAAGAATCGCCTGAGTGATCTTTTCGCCAACGACCGAGCCCATCGACCCCCCGAGGAATTCGAAATCCATGCACGCCAAGATGACTTTCCGACCCTTGATGAATGCGGCTCCTGTCTGCACGCCGTCATTCTGCCCGGTTCCCTTCTGGGCATCGGCAAGACGTTGGGTATAGGGTTTCAGATCAACAAAGTTGAGCGGATCGACCGGTGTCATGCGCTCATTGAACGGCTCAAAGCTTTCCGGATCCACCAACTGCCGGATGCGCCGCAGGCCGGAGACGCGAAAGTGGTGATGACATTCCGGACAGACCCACAGGTTGTTCTCGACCGATTTGCGGAACAGGATCGCCGCGCAGTCGGGGCAGCGGATCCACAGCCCTTCAGGAACAGCCTTCTTTCCTTTGGGGGCAAGCTCAGGGCTGTCGGCCCAGGTTCTGTTTGGCGCCTGAGTCATGGGAATCGATCTCGTGAGTTGCTCAGCACCTATGGTCGTCGATCTCCAGCCACAGGTCCAGCTCCGTCAATGACATGGCCCCATCGGCCCCCGGTGGCAATGCCAACTCGCCCGCACCGCCTCGGCCCGACGATGCCACGCGCAACCTTGAGGGTTCTTCGGCAACAGGGGCCATGCCTGATTAGGAGTGCGAAAATTGGGCTTTGGCAACCTCTTCCAGCCAGTCGATCATCTCCACCGCGAGCGTGTACCGCTCGATGCGGGGCCGTGCCCGCACCAGAGCCCAGGCTTCGGTCGGCGGGCGATCAGCCAACCAGCATCGCAGCAGTCCAAGCCCCAACGAAGGCAATACCACGGCCACCTCACCGCTGCGACACCGGCGAAGCATCTTGGCCACCGCTGAGAACATGCGGGCCCGAGCGTCGGCGACTTCTTCCCCTTCCGGCGGCAATAGCGAAACCGGGTCATCCTGCCATTGCCGATATCGCTTTGGGTACCGCTCGGCGAAATCGTGCTCGGTCAGTCCGTCAAGCACGCCAAGATCAACCCCGGCCAGTTCGATCATCGACTTAGTCTTAGCGCCGACGGCCTTGGCAACGATCTGAGCGGTCTCCGTGGCGGCTTCGTCCGGCGGGTGGTGGACGGTTGCAATGCCCGCAGGGACCAGGCAAGCCGCGTCTTCAGTCACGGCGACACGTCCCGCCGTGCTCAACGGAAGGTCGGTGCGCCCATGAAGACGTCCTTCGGCATCCCATGCGGTTTCACCGCATTGGATCAAGCTCAGCACAATAGACTTTCGCTTCGAGGCCACTCACCGCCTCCCTGTCAAGATGCCGCCGGGGCTGCGCAGGGTAGTGATCGCCGCAGCGTAGTCGGCTGCATTAAAGATAGCCGACGCAGCCACCAGGATGTCGCAGCCGGCATCACGAGCGGCCGGCGCCCTTTGGGCGTTGATGCCGCCGTCGATCTCCAATCGCTGGTCCGCCCGAAGCAATGGCCTGATTTCCTGGGCCTTCTGGAGCACCGCGGGCATGAAATCCTGCCCGGCAAACCCTGGGTTCACGCTCATCACCAGGACGAGATCGACGTGTTCAACAAAGTCCATGAGCCGCGATACGCCCGTAGGCGGGTTGATCGCCAACCCGGCGGTCATCCCGGCACTGTGGATCGTTACGGCTAGAGCGATCGGATCGGGCACCGCCTCGACGTGGAACGTGATGTGATTCGCCCCGGCCTCGGCGAACGAATCAACGAACTTTGCGGGATCGGTCACCATCAGATGCACATCGAAAAAAGCTTCGGGGAGCGTCCGTCGAAGAGACCGGCACATGCTCGACCCCATCGTCAGATTCTCCACGAAATGCCCGTCCATCACGTCGAAGTGCAGCAGGTCGGCTCCCGCTTCCAGCGCCGACCGCGCCTCGGCTCCCATCTGAGCGAAATCCGCCGATAGAACCGACGCGGCGATCATCGGTGTCCTGGTCGGTCTGGTAATGAGATTGTCGATTGACATGCTCTACGCCTGCGAAGCCTCAGACGGCCGCGCCTCAAAGACAACGGCGCGCAGCATAACCGAATCGCCAGGTTTGATGAAACTTCAACTCGTGGGGGAGTCGGAAGGAATTCGCTGCGCCGCCTCCTGGTAACTGCTCAACACTCTCTTGTAGCCGGCCTTGGCTCTGGGGTGAGCGATGAAGTACGCACGCGTCTGCAGGTCGATGGCGGCTCGAAGATCGCCCCGGTGGAAACGAACCAGAGCCAGCGTGGCCAGTGACCGCGGATCATCGCGTTCGACGAGCTGTTGCGCACGATTGGCGGCCTCCAAGGCAATCTCCAAGTCGCGATGCTCCTGCTTGATCTTGGGATCGGAGATGATCTTGGCGGCCAACATGCGCAGGGCGTCGGCATCGTCGCGGAATAACCGGCCGGAGAGTTCATCTCGGGCATACACATAGGCCGCATCCGGATCGGCCATATCGACGATCATCATCTCGAACCGCTCCAGCGCGACGTCGGCGAAAACTCTACCGTCCAGCGCAATGATGTCGTCGAACTGCTTCGCGGCCATCCGCCAATTCTTGACCTTGCGGGCCCGGCGAGCTGCGCGAAGGACCGGCTCCGCCTGCTCCTGCAACACAGGGTCGAAACGTCCACGGAGAACCTTTGAGAGGATCAGATCCATCTGGGCCTGGTCGGCCAATGGATTCCCGATGAACATGACCTTGCCGTTGCGACCGACGATGAAGGCGGCGGGAATGCCTTTGAGGCCCGCCGCATTGAACCACGCCCGCTTCGTCGCGTTCCGCCGGTCCGTCGCCACCGTGTAGTCCATGCGGTCGCCTTGTTGTTGGACGAACGGTTTGACCGTTTCAGTGTCCTCATCGCTGATGCCGATGACAATCAGTCCCTGGTCTCCATACAGCTCCTGCATTTCCGAAAGATGGGGAATGGACCTGCGGCAAGGGACACACCAGGTCGCCCAAAAGTCGATGATGTAGACCTTGCCGGATTCAATGGACACCTCCTCGCCCTTCACCCACATGTCGATGTCAAGACCCGGGGCCGGATCGCCCACCGACAACTGCTTCCGTTGCGCGACGGCCACGCTGGTCAAGGCCAAACATAGTGCCACACACAAGAGGTGTCCAAGCCTCATAACGACTCCCTTCAAAACGATCGCCCGATCAAGGAGGCCCCGGCGGCACCTGCCGCCGAAGCTGAATGAACGATAGTGTCAAAACATCGCACAGGCCAGAGAATATTGCCCCAAACCGGGCGGTTCCCGTAGGAAGATGAGATCACTGGCGGGCCCGGAACCACCTGGAAAGGCAATTGCCCGCTCAGGCTAGCGGTCCGGCTAAGCATCATCAAGCAGCTCAACGCTCTCGAAGCGCCGACCTTCGAGCATCTGCAGGCTTGCCCCGCCGCCTGTGGAGACATGGGTGAATCGGTCGGCGAGGCTCATTATCACAACAGCCGCCGCGGTATCGCCCCCACCCACGATGCTCACGGCTCCCTCGCTGGTGGCCCGCGCGACGGCCTGGGCAACCTGTTTGGTGCCCACATCAAACGGTGGGGTCTCAAAGACTCCAACGGGTCCGTTCCATACGATGGTTTTCGCCTCGTGCAGCTTCGGAACAAATTGGCCCATCGTCTCCGGGCCGATGTCCAGGCCCATCCATCCCGCCGGGATCGACGTGGCGGTGACCTTCACCGGCGTCATGTGAGTGATCTGCCTTCCGCAGACGTGGTCGTGGGGCAGGATCAGGTCCGTCGAGCTGGCGGCGGCTTCGTCGATGATGGCCTGGGCCTTGTTGAGCATCCCCAACTGAACCATGCTGGAGCCGATCTCATGGCCCAACGCCTTGAGAAACGTGTACGCCATGGCCCCACCGATCAGGATCGTGTCAACCTTACCCATCAAGTTGTGAATCGCAGCAAGCTTGTCTGAGATCTTCGCACCACCGAGCACCGCCACGAACGGGTGGCGGGCGGCGTTGATGGCGTCGGAGAGGAATCGCAGCTCCTTCTCAAGCAACAGGCCGGCAACCTTGGGCCTGTCATCCATCGCGCGGGGTACGGCCACCAGGGAGGCATCGTTGCGGTGGGCGGTTCCGAACGCCTCGTGGCAATAGAGGTCCCCAAAGGCGGCGAGCTTCTCGGCAAAGGCCGGATCGCTGGCCTTCTCCCCGGGATGGAAGCGAAGGTTGTCGAGAACGAGCACCTGCCCTGTGTCCAGCTGGGCCACCGCCTCCGCTGCGGCCGGCCCCGCGCAGTCGCCTTCGACGAACCGCACGGCAGCGCCGCCCAACAGTTCCCCGAGGCGGTCCGCTGCCGGCTTGAGGCTCAACGCCGCTTCGTGGCCCTTGCCCTCGGGTCGGCCCAAGTGGCTCATCAGGATGAGCCTCCCGCCACGCCGCAACACGGATTGGATGCTCGGCAGCACCAGGCGAATCCGCCCATCGTCCGTGATGGCCCCACCATCATCCAGCGGCACATTGAAGTCCACCCGCATCAGTACCCGCTTGGAAGCGACATCCACCTGTTCGATTGTTCTCTTAGCCATGCAGGCGATCCTATCTCGGCACACAAAGCCCCCAGTTCAGGCACCGCTCATAGAGCGGCGCGCCGCACGTGTCTACATCCGCGGCTAGACTCTACCACAGGGCAGATGCAGACGGCCAAGCCGATCATCTTGATTGTCGGTCCTACGGCCGGAGGGAAGACTGACCTCGCAGCCGAGCTGGCGAAACGGTTGCTTGGGCGCGCTCCCGGAACGCTCTGCGGGGAGTGTGTCTGTGCCGACTCGATGCAGATCTATCGGGGGATGAACATCGGCACCGCCAAGCCCACCCCCACCCAGCGAGCGGAGGTCCCCCACCATCTGCTCGACATCGTCGATCCAAGCAGTGACGGATTCTCCGTTGATACCTGGCTCAACCTGGCTCGGCGGGCCATCCAAGAGATTCGCGGCCGTGGGCGGCACCCGATCGTCGTCGGCGGCACGAGTCTCTACGTCCAGTCGCTGCTGGAGGGGTTATTTGACGGCCCGGAGCCGGACCCCACCCTACGGGCACAATTGCAAATGATGGAGAGCGCCAGTTTGCGACGGAAGCTGGAGACCGTCGATCCAGTCGCGGCCCGGCGCATCCATCCAAACGACCGCAGACGCACGGTCCGGGCGATCGAGGTATTCGACCTGACCGGCCGGCCCATCAGTGAACTGCAACAGCAATGGCTCTGCCAATCGCCCCGCCGGGACGTTCGGATCATCATTCTGGACTACACGGCCGAGGCGATCAACCCCCGGATCAACGCCCGGGTCAAGGCGATGATCGAAGCCGGTCTGGTGGAGGAGGTCCGCAGCCTGCTTGCCTCAGGCGGTCTGGGTCGCCAGGCGTCCATGGCCCTGGGTTACAAGCAGGTCATCGCCCACCTGGCGGGGCGGTGCAGCCTCGATGAGGCGGTGGAGCAGATCAAAATCCACACCCGCCGATACGCCAAGCAGCAGCGGACGTGGCTTCGGCGGTTTCGCATACACCCGGATTCAATTCGGATCCGGGCGGATGATATATCACCGCAACAGCTTGTATATCAATCGTTTAGAGCTATTCTCGACGAGCCGGAATCGGCTAGGTCATCCGACATTGGGGGCCTCGCCCCTGCCGGTCTCTCGCCCGGGGCCTCTTGACAGAGGGGAATTTCGATCCATACCGTCGGGTAGCTGATCCGGCCGGGAGTTTCATCCCTCCAGCCGTTCTGGCCGATACGCCAACGCACTTATGGGCAAGTCCTCAACATCCCGTAGAAAGAGCACGGCCACGCGCCACCGAGGCGGTTCTGCCGACGCCTCCGGCAAGCACCTGGTGATCGTCGAGTCACCCGCCAAGGCCAAGACGATCAACCAGTACCTGGGGCCCGATTATCTGGTCCAGGCCTCAATCGGGCACATTCGGGATCTGCCTCCACGAGCGCCGAAGGGATCCAAGCAGCCTGTGCCAGGCGTGGACCTGGACAACCATTTCGAGCCCACGTATGCAGTCCTGCCCGCAAAGAAGAAGACGCTGGCATCCTTGAAGAAGGCCGCCGAACAGGCACTGGATGTCTGGTTCGCCACCGACCTGGATCGAGAGGGCGAAGCGATCGCCTGGCACCTGGCCCAGGAGCTGGGCATCGACCCCGCCAAGGCCAAGCGGGTGATCTTCAACGCGATCACGCGGAGCCAAATCCGCCACGCTTTTGAGAATCCGCACTCGATCGACATGTATAAGGTCAACGCCCAGCAGGCCCGGCGGATCCTAGATCGAATCGTCGGGTATCAGGTCTCACCGCTGCTATGGAAGAAGGTGGCCCGAGGGCTAAGCGCCGGGCGTGTCCAGTCGGTGACCCTGCGAATGGTCGTTGACCGGGAGCGAGAGATCCGCGCGTTCATTCCAGCGGAATACTGGCAGATCACCACGTTGCTCAGCCTGGATCCGGCGGCCGCCCCACAGCTCGGCCAAGCGTGGTCCAAGTACATCGCCAATGTAGACCCAAAGGGCAACCCCCCCACCATCAAGGCCCAGAACGCTTGGCTGGACGAACACAATTCGATCAAGGCCGAGCTGGTTGAGTTGGACGGCAAGAAGTTCGAGCTTCGGTATGAGGCCAAGAATCCTCAGGACATCACGGATGAGGTCAAACGCGTCGCCGAAGCGACCGGTCTGGTGGACGTTCGCGCTACCGCCACCGACAACCCCCAGGGCAAAGGGCCCCGTCGTACGCTGCGCAGCGTCACCGGCCGGGTTGATCCCGCTGCGCGATATCGGGTCAAGTCGGTCGAAACAAAACGGACGACCGCCCGTCCGCCCGCCCCGTTCATCACCGCCAGCCTTCAAGTCGCGGCGTCAACCGCACTGGGATTCCGGGCGAAGCGAACGATGAGCGTCGCCCAGGCCCTTTACGAAGGGGTCAATCTGCCCGGCGAAGGCCAGGTCGGCCTCATTACTTACATGCGGACCGACTCTACCCACGTGACCACCGAAGCGCTCCAAGACGCGCGAGGCTACATCAGCAAGATGTTCGGTGGAGCCTACCTCCCTCAGACACCCAACTTCTTTGGCAACTCCGGCAAGAAAAAACGGGTCGAGGAGGCGCACGAGGCGATCCGGCCGACCAACGCCGCGCGGCACCCGCGCGACCTTCGATCGGCGTTGAGCGAGGAGCAGTTGAAGCTGTATCAGCTCATCTGGAATCGGTTCGTCGCCAGCCAGATGTCGGAGGCTCAATGGGACGCGACGACTGTTGCGCTGGAGCGGTCCGACATCGCCACGGGCGCCGTTTTTAAATCCGCCGGCCGGGTGCTTGTCTTCGATGGTTTCTATAAGGTCGCCGGCGTGCCGATCTCGGCCGATGAACCGACGTTGCCGGAGCTGGCCCGCGGCCAGCAGCTGGCCCCATTCTCGATCGATCCCCAACAACGATTCACCACGCCGCCACCGCGGTATTCCGAAGCCTCGCTGGTCAAAGCGCTGGAATCTGAAGGCATAGGCCGGCCGTCCACCTATGCCCAGATCATCGGAGTCATTCAGGACCGCAAGTACGTCGAGCAGATCGCCCGGCGGTTCCATTCGACCGATCTCGGTGAGGTCGTCATCGACAAGCTCGTTGAAGCCTTTCCCCAGTTGATGGACGTCGGCTACACGCGCCAGATGGAGGAGAAGCTCGACAAGATCGAGGAGAATCACACAGACTGGACCACAATGCTCCATGCGTTCTACGACCGGTTCTCCGCGTCGCTGGCCAAGGCGCACGAAACGATGACGCACGCCAAGGCCGAGACCCAGCCGGCAATCTATAAGTGCCCAGAATGCGGCAGCGAAACCTGCTACCGTTTCGGGAAGAACGGTCGGTTCCTCTCTTGCACGGCCTATCCGAAGTGCCATTATGCGGCCCCGATCGACCGGGATGGTCAGCCGCAACTGCCGCAGCGCCTCAACGTCGCGTGTCCGCAAGACGGATCACCCATGGTTCTTCGCTCCGGCCGCTTCGGGCAGTTTCTGGCGTCTGTCAACTACCCCGCAGTCAACTGCGTCATCAACCTCGATAAGAAGGGTCAAATCAAGTACCCGACCCCGGCCCCACTGCTTACCGATCTGCCCTGTCCCAAGTGCGACGCACCGATGAACTTGCGACGGGGCAAGCGCGGCCCGTGGCTCGGCTGCTCCACCTTTCCCAAGTGCAGAGGTCGCGCGAGCTGGTCCAAGCTCGACCAGGCCAAGCGCGACGAGCTGTTACCCAGGTTCGAGGAGCACGAGCGGGCGCAGCCACGGACGGTCATCCGAACTCTCGACGGCGGGGTCGTCGCCGAGGGAACGCCGATCAGCGAGCTGACGCTGCCCGATGGGATCGCCGAGCTGGAGATCCATCCCGCCTCACTTCCCCGGGCAAAGACCGCCTGAGCCGTCTACCACCCCCCACGGCGAAGGAAGACCACGGACAACAGTACACTGCCGTAGATCATGCTACCGCGGACATACCTCTGCGAGGTGGGTTGATCCTGTGGCTCGCATGCGGGCAAAGGATCGTCGCCGCCAACTCCTCAAGATTGCGGCAGATCTGTTTGCCCGTCGCGGTTATCATGGCGCCACCACCGCTGAGCTGGCCAGACTGGCCGGCATCGCCCCGCCGATCCTCTATCGCCACTTCGACCACAAGCTCGACCTGTTCATCAGTGTGATTGAGAATGCGGGCGAGCAGATCATCTCCTCTTGGCGAAACGCCTTAGACGGCCTTGACGATCCGCAAAGCCGGCTGTCCACCCTACTGGCAGGCAATCCTGCAACCGGTCGGCCCAGGCGAGGCCCCTACCGGGTGATCCTCTGCGCGATGGCTGAGGCCAGGCACAACCCCGCCATCCGGGCCGCGGTCCGAACGCACCTCACCACCATCCATGAATTTCTTACCGACGAGCTTGTGCAGCTGCAAAGCAGCGGGGCGATGCGCGGTGACCAACCGGCGAACGCGCTCGCCTGGCTCGTGATCCAACAGGCGCTCGGGTCCGGCATGCTCTCACCCCTCGGGGCGGCCAAACCGAGCCGGGCGCGCGACAA
>JAPUKX010000136.1 GCA_027295435.1 Planctomycetota bacterium
CGATACGGAGAAGGGGATCGATCTGCTGCTGTATGCAGCCAGCATCCTGCGGCGTCGCGGCCTGGAATTCCAGGTCGCGGTGTGCGGACCGACGCTCTTCGGCAGTCATTACGCCGGCGTCTGTGTGCAGCTCGCCGAAGATCTTCGTTGCCCGGTCCTATGGAGCAACCAGGTCTCCGATGAGCTGCGCTCGGCACTGTTCTTTGCCAGCCGGTGTGTGGTTTACCCGTCGATCCATCGGGAACCATTCGGCATGGTGGCCGTGGAAGCCATGGCCCACGGAACGCCGGCGATCGTTGCCGACTATGGGGGCATTGCGGGAGCCATTCAGGCCGGTGGGGAGATCGGAGGGCTTCACTTCCGGGCGTGGGATTCAGCGCACTTGGCCGAGCAGATCGCCAGGCTGCTGCAAGATGATGATCTTCACCGTCAACTTGGCGAAGCGGGTCCGCGCATTGCCGCCTACTACTCCGTGCAGAAGCTCGCCGATCGCGTCCTCACGCACATCGGGCTGCCAATGATGCCCAGCGCGACCGATAACGGCGGCAGCAGCTGACAGAAGGCGCGTTGCGCTATTGACTTGTAATCCAGATGTGATTAAATGGTTAGCTACATCCCCACGCGACTGCGAACAAGACTCCGCGACCACCCAGGACATCGCAGCCGACGTTTGGTTCGGATGACTACGGCTAGGAGGATGTGGGATGGGATCATTTCTTCGCATCGCAAGTGGGGCGGTTTTCTGCGCGCTTTCGATCTCGCCGATCGCAGCCGCACACGAGACTGATCAATTCACCGTTCCGGTGGGCAAGGAGTTCGCGGATCTTGGCGACTATTTCACAGCGATGGCCTACGACACGATCGAATCGGCTGTGAACAAGACCAACGCAAACATTCGGCGAGCGATCGAGACCGATCGGACCGCTGCCCGAATCGCACAACTGCAATCTCCCGATGTGCTCACCAAGGCTGTCTTCCGCGCATTCACGCCGGCGTTCTTCCTCATTGAAGGTCTCGAGACCATGGTGCACTCCAAACGCACCAGGACCAAGTACCCCGGTCGCGTCGTCGGATACCGGGAGACGATCAGGAACACCTACCAGCACGTTCACTTTCCTTTGGACCCTCGGCAGATTTTCCGATTGTGGCAGGCGTCGACCATGAAGGTCCACGGGACGTACTGCGGCCCGGACAAGATCGGCCACTTCACCGACATGGGATATCATTACTACAGGGCCTACCGAGGGGCGCGCAACAAGGGCCTCAGCGAAGGAGAGGCCATCAAGCGGGCGGTCAGGGTCGGGACGAATGGCCCGCTCTTTGCTGAGGAGGGGATGGTCGGCTATCTCTCCGCGGGCGCCTATTCGAACGCGGATCTTGCCTCGAACTACGCGGGGTTCAAGTTCTACATCAACGTCACGCAAGAAGCGCGCATCCGAGGCCGGATGCATCCGCCGATGGTCCGGCGCGACGGCAATTACTGGCAAATCAGCCGGCATGTGCGGAGGGACTCAGGCTTCTTCGCCGAGTTCATCACTGATCACTTCAACGAAGCCCTCAACCCAAGTCTATTCGAATCGCTCATGAGAAAGCCCGTTCGCAAAGCGGTTGAGAAGAGAACGGCCAACCTCCTTCGGTGGTATGCTGACGACAACGGCAACCGGAGGCCCAAAGAGTACTTCGACGCCCTCACCGAGGAGCTCAGGACCTACTACGGCGAAGAATACGGCCACAAGGGGACGCAAGATCAGCTGATCACGATCGGCAATACCTGCTTCGCCGAGCCGCCGCCTGGCGACCAGGGGACCGGCCGAAGCGCAAATGGGTATACCGCACTTCACTGGGCCGCGTTGAGCGGTGACCTGGCGAAAGTGAAACAGCTTATTGACGGCGGGGCAGACGTCGATCTACGGGTCTGGTCTCTGGAGAACTACTCCGCCGAATGGGGCAATACGCCGCTGCACATTGCAGCAGCGTCCGGCCTGGCTGAGATGGTTGGATTACTCCTCGGCCACGGCGCAGACGTCAATGCGCGTAACGAACATGGCGCGACACCGCTGCACCGAGCAATCGCCCACCCCGAGGCTGTCGAGATGCTCATCGCCGATGGCGCCGAGGTCAATGCCAAGGACGAACGTGGCCGCACCTCGCTGCATTGGTCCGCTCGGTATCCGGTTCCGGAAACCGTGGCCGCTCTGATTGCCAACGGCGCAGATGTTGATGCACAAGACCACTACGCTGAAACACCGTTGCATAGAGCATTGCTGTGGGGCCACACCGACATGATGGCGATGCTTCTTTCAGCCGGAGCTCAGGTGAATGCAACGGCAGATTTCGATACCTCACCGCTGCACTTCGCCGCGCGCCGGGCGGACGAGGACGCGATCAAATTGCTAATCCGTAGCGGTGCGGACATTCATGCCAGGGACGAATTCGGATGGACCGTTCTGCACGACCTCGCGATGATCGGCCGAACTGGGCTCGCCGGCGTACTGCTTGCGGCTGGAGCTGATCCTGACGCGGTCGATGATTATGGCTCGACGCCGCTTCATGAGGCAGCTCGTTACGGCCACGATGAGGTCGCAGCACTCCTGCTCGAATCCGGTTCCGATGTCAATGCGCGAAGCAACTCCGGAGCAACCCCGCTGCACGACGCCGGGTTTGCCGGCCACACATCACTCGTGAATCTTCTGCTCGAGCATGGGGCGGACGTTTATGCGATGAATCTCAACGGTCAATCGCCGGTGGATCTCGCCTCGTCCAACGGCAATCGACTCACCGCGCGGCTCATCCTAAGCTCATTGCACTCCAATTCTGAAGTAACCCGCGATCAACCGATCGACATGCGATGAGGGCCTCAGCAGGCATGGCCATCGTTAGAACACTCTATGTATTGACGTTGATCCTGTTGGCGGGCGGATGCGCCTCGAAGGACCCCATCGGGGCGTGGCAGACGTCACTCGTGCACTACATCGTCAAAGAAGGCAACGGTGATCTCAACGCCCTTCGCAACGTTCGCGAATCGCCTTCTCGCAAAGAATTCGGTGTCATCGGCGCTTCCAAGCACGGCTTTCCATTCATCGCCCCTCGCCGGACTGATGTCACCGGCGTCCTGTTGGGACACCGCAAGATCAACACTCGTTACTGGTACATCTTCCTGGTGGGCGCTGTGGAATATCGCGGCGCGTTCGTGGATTTCCCGCTCGATGATCCCCAAGTGAAGGATCTCCGCGTCGCCGCGATCTCAGGTGCGAGTGGTGAGTTCAGTTGGCTTCTGGGCGATGGCCACGCCGAGGCGATGCATCAATATTGCCAACGACAACTGGAAGCCTGGCGTCGGAGCCATCCGAGCCGCGCTGAGGCGACTGAAGCGCCAACATCCTTCCCCACGCCCAAAGATATCTTTCGTCTTGCGGTCGCGCCCGACGCCATCACGGTAACTGATGAGCATTCCTTGGCCCGCTGGACGCTTCTTCTCCCGCCCCCCTGCGAGCAATGACACGGGCCTTCTTTGAGAATCGTGCGGTAAGTGGATAGACACCGAGGCATCAAGGCATCGAGGCGTCAACTTCCGTCGTAAGCCGCTTTGGATGTAGCGACAACCAGGGCAGCCGTGGTATAGGAGGCGGTTGCTCAGCTTCGGTGTTTCGGCCGCCGCCCGCACCGGCCTCACGCCGCGACAACACCAAGCATCCCTGCGGCCTTGCGGGCAATGTTGGTGTGGTGCAGTCCGCAAAGCTTGAGGATGTCTTCCTCATTGCGGGCGGATTTTGGGATCTTTCGAACGAACATTTGCTCGATCGTAAATGCGTCCCCGGAGTCGGTGACCGCATCCGCGACGGCGGAGCCTAGGCCGCCGCCGTAATTGTCCTCGACGGTCAGAATGTTCCCGCCGTTCTCGTTCGCCAGATCTAAGAGCCTTTCGGTGTCGAAGGGAAGGCAGTACAAGTCAACGAGCGTGGCATCGATACCCGCCCGGTCGAGCGTGTCGAGCACCTTGTTGCACTCATGCACCATGTAGCCCGCGGTGACGATGAGCAGGTCGCGCCCCTCGGTAAGCACCTCTAACCCGCCAAGGTCGAAGACCGATGCCTCGTTGTAGATAAACTCAACGTCCGGCCGGACCGTCCGCATGTAGCAGGCGCCGAGGTGTTCGGCCATTCGCATGGTGAGGGCATAGGCGGCATAGGCGTCAGCGGGTTGAAGAACATAACAGGCCGGGTTTCCCCGATGATCGCGGACGGTCGTCCAGCTTCGAAACCACGCTAGATCCGGCAGGCTCATCTGGCTGGGTCCGTCAGCAGCAAGCGATATGCCACTGTGGCTGCCCACGATTTTGATATTGGCGCCGGAGTTGATCGCCATCTCGATCTGGTCACACCCGCGTATCACGAACTTACCGAAGGTGGAGCAGAACGGGATCTTGCCTGCTGCGGACAGCCCAGAGGCGACGGAGAACATGTTCTGCTCCGCGATCTTGCACTCCAGAAACCGGTCGGCGAGATCCTCGTCGTCGGCGAACCACTCCGAGAACGTTGAGTTCTTGACATCTCCGTCCAGGGCGTACACGTCGCTGTTGACGTGGCCCAGTACGCGAAGCGCCAGACCATACGCCTTACGGGTGGCGAACTTCCCACTCTTGAGCGCCTGCTCCATATCATACTGCTTCATCGCCTCGGGAAGGCCCATTGGCTCCGTGGTGGAAACGTCGGCTGGGGTGTGCTCGGCAGGGGGATATATCTTCAGGTCGTCGCTCACCAGGGCCGAGGTGAGCCCAACTCCGGTCGCATTGAGATCCTCATGGGCTTTGGCCAGCAGGTCGCCGGTTGGGGGTTTGCCGTGCCACCCGCCACCCTGCAGCGACGGCGCCCCCCAGCCCTTGACGGTCCTGGCGACGACCGCCATCGGCCGGTCACCGTCTTGATTCTTGATGAAGCGATCGAAGGCATCGCGAATGGCATCGGGATCATGCCCGTCAGTGTCACTGACCGAAAACCCTGCCGCTTCAAGCTTGGCCGTCAGGGTCTCGGGCGATTGCTGCGGACTGACCTTGTCCGCTTGGCCGTAGCCGTTGCAGTTGAAGATCGGCAGTACGTTGGTGAGCGTGTGATCAGCGATGAAGTCGATGGCCTCGGCGACCTGGCCCTCACGAGCCTCGCCGTCGCCGATGATGCAGTAGATGCGCTTCTCCAGGCCATCGCGTCGCGCGGCGACCGCCAGGCCGGCCGCAACCGAGAGGCCATGGCCTAGCGAGCCGGTCGCTGCATCAAAGAACGGGAACCCTTCCATCGGACTGGGGTGACCATCGAGCAAAGAGTCGGCCTCACGCAGGGTCAGGAGGTCGTCGGCGGTCATGCGACGAAGCTCGTCGCCTTTCCCGATGGCTGCCCCGAGGTCCGCCAGGGCCGCATAGATAATGGGCACCGCATGGCCCTCGGAGAGCACCAGCCGGTCTGAGGTGGGGTAGCGCGGGTGATCCGGCAGCCACCGCATCGAGTGATACAGCAGCACAGTCACAATCTGACCCAGGCTCAAGGCACTGGTGGGATGCCCACTTCCAGCCCCCGCACACATGTCCAGACACATGTGGTCAAGCTGAATCGCCTTGGTGTGAACAGCAGCATCAAATGCCATCGGCTTCCTTTCTGGCAGCGATCAGCCAGTTCATACCTGCTCCAAGGGGTCGGATTTCGCTAAACCGTGTACTATCTCACAGGCGGACACAGAAAGCAAATGCCACCCCCAAGGCGGCCGCCCATTGCCAGGGTTCCCGGCTGCTCGAGAGCCCGGCCAGATACCCCCGCCTGGCGTCCGGCAGCCCGACTGCTACACTCTGGGTGTATGCCACAAGAGCACTCTGCGAGGGTTGATCCGTCATGAAGGTCATTTGCGATCGTGCCGCGCTGGTGAACGCGGTGAACATTGTCGGCAGCGTCGTGACCAGCCGCACGCCGACGCCCGTGCTGAGATGTCTGAAGCTGACCGCCGCCGATGGTATGTTGGTCCTCTCCGCCACCGATCTGGAGATGGGACTACGCATCGCCGTCGCTCAGGTTGAAGTTGAACAAGACGGCGAAGCGGCGATCTTGGCTGACAAGCTCAGCCAGATCGCCCGCGCGTGTGAGGACCCAACACTCACCATCGAGACCGACCCCGATTCGATTGCAGCCGTACACATCCGCGGAGCCGGTTCGCATTTCAAGGTGCTTGGCTACGATCCGAGCGAGTTTCCGCCGGTGCGGGACTTTGGAGGCGCCACGGTGGACTGCGAGGTCCCGGCCGGCGTCCTGCAGACGCTCATTACCCGCACCTTGTTTGCTGCCGCTGTCGAGCACAGCCGGTACGCAATCAACGGCGTCTTGTTCGAGCGATCAGGCAAGCGCCTTCGGATGGTCGCCACCGATGGCCGGCGGCTCGCCATGGCCAAAGGTGAATGTAGATCAGGCGAGGGTGAATCCTCTTGCATCATACCCAGCAAGGCGTTGAAGCTGCTTGGCAAGCTTCTTGATGATCCCGACACGCCGGTTCAACTTGCCATTGAGGAGAATCAGATCCTCATGGCCGTCGGCGATCCCGGGTCGCCCGGGAATGTTGCAGTGCTCTCAAGCAACCTCGTGGAAGGTGCGTTCCCGCCGTTCGAGGATGTGGTGCCCAAGGAGCAGGACAAGAAGGTGTCGTTCGACGCCGCCACCCTCTCCAGCGCGGTTCGCCGAGCGGCGCTGCTGACCAATGAGGAGTCTAAGGGGGTCCGTCTGAGTTTCACCAACGACAAGCTCACCCTGACCAGCCGAGCCCCGGAAATGGGCGAGGCGACCGTCGAGGTAGACCTCGATGATTATCAGGGCGATCCGCTTGAGATCGGCTTCAATCCCGGTTTCATCATTGACGCGCTCAATGTCGTGACCAGCAGGAAGGTGATCATCGAGCTCAAAGCTCCCAACAAGCCGGGAGTGTTGCGGACCGGCAACGATTTCACCTACGTGATCATGCCGGTGAATCTGCAATAACCCCTCGATCATCTCGACGTCTTGGGTCACCAAAGGAAAGAAGCCCACGAGGGGCTTCGATCTCAATGCCAGTCGATGATGAAGCGGGGCCGGTCACGGCTTGTACTTGATGCTGCACCCGTATGGCTTCACATAGTCGGGCGTGACGGTCTCCTCTTCCGCGAGCTGGTGAACCGCGTTCACGACGAAGTTCGTTACCTCATCCGCGGGCTTGCCGGCAAGGCGATTGTCGTCGATCGCCCCGTGGTAGCGAAGGATGCCTTCCTTGTCGATGACGAACATGTGCGGAGTTCGTCGCGCGTCGTAGAGCCGTGCGACCTTCCCATCGGTATCCAGAAGAATTGGATACTTCGGCCTGTACTTCTTGATCCAGGCGTCGTTCTGCTCGGCCGTGGTCATATACGTCGAGTTGACGGCCAGCCAGGCGATCCCCTTGTCCCACTGCTTGGACTTCATATAGGCATCGTGCATGGCCTTTGATTCGTAGCATCTCTGCACGAAGGGGCATCCCAGGTTGAACCACTCCAGTACCACAGTCTTGCCCTTGTAGTCCGAGAGGCTGCGTTCCTGCCCGGAAGTGTCCAGTAGCGTAAACTCCGGCGCCTTCTTGCCGAGCTTCGCCTTCTTCACCTCCGGCTCGGTGAATGCCATGGCGGAGGCGCCAATCGCCGCAGCCGCAGCGCTTAGGCCGATCATCAGAAACAGTCCGGTTCGTCGGTTCATCCTCAAGACTCCTATTCAGAAAGTGCAACTGTGCCGCCATCGGGCCGTGCTGGGCGAATCCTCCTACCGCTCATTCGGCATCGACAGCTGGAACTGAAAATCGTAGCACGGATCATCAAGTTTCTCTCCCAGAGCCACCAGACCACCAAGCACCATCGGCTCACCAAGGGCGTTATTCGGGCGCAGATCCACTCTTACCACCACGTGGAACCGGTCGTTTGTGACGGTAACTTCGGCCTCGTGGTACGTGACACCCCGAGAGTGGGCCGGAAAGTACGCCGCCTTCTTCTCGCCCTGGGCCGGCCCGATAATGCTCAGCAAGGTTCCATCGAAGGTCACGGACGCCCCGCTTACCGTATCCAGCGACCCGGGCAGACGCATCCTGTGCTTGAGCAGGATGGGATTGGCGACCTGCGGGGATTCCACAGGCCGATGTGTTGTCTCCACAGTCACACTGCGTCGAGCCTCGCCCAGCAGGCACACATCCTTGCACACCGCCCACTTGATCTCAGCGTGCAATGTGACTCGGCCGTCGGCAAGGGGCATTGGAGCCTTCACGGGCACAAACAGCACCGCCTGACCTTCGTACGCGTACACCGGTCCAACGGGCGTCTTGAAGGCCCGGGGGCGCGTCCACATGGTCTGGCCGATCTCGAAGCCGCTTGGCGCTTGCACTTTGATCTGCGGCGGCGGAGCGCCCTCACCCGGATTCTTCCAGTAGATGCGCCACTGCGGCTCGATGTCGAAGATCAGCGCAAGGTGAAACGCCTGACCGGGCCCGACCCGCTGGACATCCGTCACCATATTCACCGCGACGAGATGATCGGCCGAGTTGGGGCCGGGCGGATTCGGCGGGCCGAACTGATCGTGGGCCACCGCCGGGGCACTGAGCAGCAGCACCGCCGGCACCGGCCACACCCCTGCCCATTGTCTGGCTTGGCGCATATCCTGCTCCGAAACCGCGACCGCCACGCTATGCACACGACAGCAAGCCGCCCCCTCCCCAAGAGAAGATGCGCTGCACGCCGCAGCATTCCACCCGGATCGCACGATGTTCGGCGGGTCCTGTAGACTACCAACGGGCCCATCATGGCGCCTATTCCTTCCCCGGCGCCACATCCCGGCCACCGCGGAGGCTCCTATGGAGAGAACTCGTATGGGTCCATCCCGTGCTCGGTGGGTTATCGCAGCGTTCCTGGTGTCCGCGTTCTGGGCCGAGATCGGCTGCACAAGTCGCATCACCAGCGACCGCGATCTGGTCCTGATCGATCCGGCTGAGGCGGTGAAACTGCTCGACGGCCCCAAGACGCTGCTCGACTTGGGCTCGAATGCTGCAGGGGCGTGGGTCGATCCGCGCAGTGAATCTCAGTTTCGCGCCGGCCACATCCCCGGAGCCATCAGTCTGCCCTTCCAGAACGTCACTGTCGACCACGACAAGCTCAAGGGGTATGACGTGCTGATCGTCTACGGCGACGACTACCACGATCCCAAGGCCGAAGGGATGAGCAAGCGGCTTCTGGAACTGGGCTTCAAGGATGTGCGTACGCTGCGCGGTGGGCTGCAGGCCTGGGCCGACCTGGGCCATCCTGTGGAGACGGGCAATCAGGGATGACGACGAAGGCGGTGACCTGTCGGGCCGATTGCAGCGCCTTGTATCAGTGCGGTGATCGTTGAGCCTCTCCGACCCGCCGCCGGCCAATCCCGGCCCGAGCGGGCGCCTCAGCACCCGTCGGAGACCTCCCAGCCTATACAACTCCCGATCAATGCCCGGATTTCACGGTTTTCAACCTTGCCTCACCGCTTGCAGCGCCTTATCTTCGTAGGGACGCCCGCTAGGAGAAGAAAGGAACCCCCACATGCTTCGTCGAGTTGCTTTTGCGTGCACGATCGTGTGCTCATGGGTGGTTTGCGTAACCGGGGCAATGGCGCACCAGCGGGACCAGGGCGGCCTGGCCGGCGCCGGCATTGAACCGCTGACCACCGTGCGCGTGGCCAGTGGGCTGAACCGGCCGGTGTTCGCCACCCATGCCCCCGGCGACTTCTCACGCCTG
>JAPUKX010000137.1 GCA_027295435.1 Planctomycetota bacterium
CGGTCACCAAACAGATCGGGCCGGTGCTGGCGGCGGTGATGGTCGCCGGCCGGGTCGGGGGCGCGCTCGCGGCCGAGCTGGCAACCATGCGGGTCACCGAACAGCTTGACGCGCTCCGGGCGATGGCTGTGGACCCGATCGGCCATCTGGTCGTGCCTCGGTTCGTCGCTTGCGTGGTGATGACGCCGATTCTGACCATCTACTCCGACCTGCTGGGCGTATGGGGCGGCTGGTTGATCACAGTGCGGTACCACGGTGTGTCCGAGTATGAATACTGGGATTTCACGCGGTATTTCGTCGAGTGGTGGGAGCCGACCTCGGGCCTGATCAAGAGTGTGTTCTTTGGGGCCAGCATTGGTTTGATCGCCTGCTACAACGGGTTCCATTCACGCCCGGGCGCAGCTGGCGTCGGCCGGGCCGCAACCGACGCGTTCGTGCAGAGTTTCCTAGCCATCATCATGCTCAACCTCATTCTGGCAAGTTTGCTCAACACCATCCATGCGAGCTTCATCGCCGAGGAAGGCTTGTCCGCGTTGGGATGATCACCGCTGGAACCAAGTCGCCTAACCGCCAGGTCCGGACGATCACAAGGAACAGGTGCGGCCGGAGATTCGAGCTCGGCGGGACGGCACGGCTTGCTCGGAATGTGCCTTGGCGACCGCGGCCGGTCGGTCTGATTGCTGACGGCCTCAACGGAGGTTGGGGATCACAGGCAGAGTGAACGGCCGGTGAGCCACATTTTGCATCCCGCGGCTCAGCATCGCGACTCTGCGTCCTAAAAAAGCTTTGACAATAGGTACATTTGCACTTGTCATACCGGACTATTGCGGTCACAATGGGTGCAACGAGAAGAGAGGCACGCTTCCAAGGTGCTAGTTCGTGCGGCAGATGAGGCGGAGAGCCACCGAGTGTGGTTGTGTCGATGCCGCAGGGCGATCGAGCCGTGGAGCGTGTGTGAAAAGAGGGAGAGGCTACCATGGCAAGGCGATTCGCGTTCGTCACTGTGTGGTTGTGGCTATGGAGTGCAACGTTTCCAGGCATCGCTTCCGCCGGGATCATCGACACGAGCGGCGCGGTTTTGCAGATTGTGCCGCCATCGTCGGTCGAACTGGACGTGCTGGAAAGTAACTCGCAGATCTTCGCCTACACCGAGATGCTCGGGCTTACGCTGGACTATGAACTCGCCGTCGATATCACTAGCCCGGGCTTCTATGGCGAGGCCGGCAACCTCACGCCGGGATCGATTGGGGCGAAGACGGTGGTCGATGTCTATTTCATACATTTTGATCCGGTGGTCGGTCTCGTCAATCTGCTCGGGTCGATCACGTTCGACCAAGACATTCTGGGGGTGATCGTGCTCAGCGATAGCCTCAACGCGACCGACGGCACTCTCGGCTTTCCACCGACGGCATACCCGACGGGTCTGATCAACCGCGGCCTCGATTTCGGTGGGGTCTATAGCGATTTCATCACGCTCAGTAAGGACCTCCGTACGATTAGCATCAATTGGCAAGCGACGAGAAAGGTGGACCAGATCCGGATCATCACCGCGATCCCGGCACCGGGTGCGCTGGTGCTGCTCGGCCTTGCCGGTCTGGCCAGAACCACACGTCGGCGGCGGAAGCAAACAGCATAAACGGCATCCTGCGCCAGCACGAGCGCTGCGAACAACCGGAATTGTGTTCCGGGAGTCGCCTGGAAACTGCCGACAATTGTTCGGAATAGCTCCGGGCGCGCGAGACTTGTGTTAGGCAGCAGCGTGACGTTGCGCTGCGGGCGTGCGGTGCCGGCCTAACCCCGGGAGGCTGCGATGAATCTCGCAGGAGCAATGCTTGGAGCTCTGATCGTCGTCGGCCCTCCTTCGGGTCAGCCGCCGATGGGACCGCTGCAGCGCTACGATCCGCGGCTGTACGACTTCACTATTGATGTGACGCTCACCACGTCGTGGCAGTTGGACGCTACACAACAAAGATCGTTCAACCTCGTCAATGCCCCGATCGTGATGCCGATCATCTTCCAGGGCACGTACAGTGCGGTGTCGAAAGATTCGCTACGGGCACGGTTGTGGTTGGCCGGTCACGAGGACACTGAACTGACCAGTCGCACGAGGCTTGACGACGGATTCCCGCATCACACACAACTGGCCGTGCTCACGATCAGAGAGTTCCGCGGCAAGTCGCTGCGATGGCAGCTTGGTTACCGTGCGCAAGTGTGGTCCAGCCGCCTGAAGAATGAAAATGCCGCAGCCGCCATCGGCTGGCCGAATGAATGGCCCAAGGAAGTGCAGGACGGCTTGAAGCCACAGAAGTATATTGAATCCAATGATCCGTTCTTCGCCCAAGCCGTTGAACACGCCAGCGAGGGCAAGCTGCGGCTGGTTCCGCCCTACCTTGCCGCAAAGGATCTGGTCCGGTACTGCGTGAACGAGATTCGTCTGAGCGGTAGCGGGCTCGGTCGTGGCAACGCGGGGGCCGTGCACGGTCTGCAGATCATCGGGGCCAAACGGGCAGCGACTGAAGGCGTCGGCGGGCCGCACGACCTGGTGTGCGTGTGCGTGGCCATGCTTCGAGCAGCCGGCATCCCGGCCAGGCCGGTCATCGGCGTGCATGAAGAGAAGAAGCTTGGCCGAACGAGGTTCGTCAGTTGGGCGGAGTTCTATCTGCCCGAGGCGGGATGGGTTCCGTTCGATCCGGTCGAGATGCGAGGCAAGGTTCGCAGCTTAGATGTCCGCCGCCCGTGGCCGGAGTTCGGCACGATGAAGGACCTCAATCGCCGTATCCCGCTGGCGTACCATTTCATGCCGCCGGCCGCGGTCCAGACGCCACAGTACCCTGCGGTATGGGGTTGGGATCCGCGCCCAGGCGGCGATCCATCCAGCCAGCAACACATACGTTTGAGCATCACCTCACGCGGTCGGGGTACGGACGATCTGCGGTAGCACATGGCGCTGCTCATTGCCTGACGATGCTCAGCCCGCGCGGTCGTTAGGGACCGCAATGACACCACGGCGGCGACAGCCGCAGAGGTTCCAACCAGTCACGGCTCGGTAAGAAGGTGTAGAACTTGGTGGTGTTCTGTACGATAGTCCCACTGCCGCTGGTGTCGGACAACGCGGTGCTCTTGGGGACCTCGATTCCGACCCCGACGTGACCATCGACAAACGCGAGGTTTACTTGAACTTTGTCGAAATGCCAGCGCTGC
>JAPUKX010000138.1 GCA_027295435.1 Planctomycetota bacterium
CGTGGTAGGCGGCCATGGTTTCGAACAGCCCGATGCCGTGCTGCAACCCCGCATCGAAGGCGGAGACGACGGCGGTGTCGCGTTCAATGAATTTCCCGTTGAGCCACACCAGCATTCGGCAATGCACCCCCAAGCCCCAAGCCTACTGGGCCTCAGGCCGCCAATAGCCGAGGATCACAATATCCTGTGCTCCGTCACGATGCAGCACTCGCAGCCCCAGCGCATCCGAGCCGCCGATACGGATCATCGCGGTGTGGGTGGCGTGCAGGGGCGCGAGGCTGTAGTCAGGGTGATCACCGACGGTCACATCGACGGCCAGGCGTTGGGCCGGTTCCGGCCGCTGCGACAACAGCGCGCGCAGAGTGGCAACGGCCGATTGACCGGCGAGGGAGCGATTGGCCTGAATCACCGCGTTGTTCCGCTCGCGGCCCGCCGCAACGTCTACGCAGAGCTGATGTACGATTTGCCGCACCGCCTCGATTTGCGGCCTCTGTTGGCGCGCCGTGATGATCCACACCACCGCGGCCACCGCCACGATGACCAGCGGTAAGAACACACGACGTCGATGCGTAATGCGGCCAAGGGGCATCAGCGCGCCTCGTTGCGGTGTGACCGACCCAAGCAGTGTACCCATTGGCGGTCGCCGGCTAGAGCTGAGGTGCTCGATCAGTGCGGCGCGCTTCCGCTGGGGGTTGTCTCGCGGGTGTCTGTGACATCGGGCGCCGGCTGCTCGGCGTCAACCGGATCAGCGTACAGCACATAGGTGCTGGAGGAGTTGAACGGTCGATTCAGGGCCATCTGTACCGTGGCCGTGAACGGGTAGGGGACATCCGGCCGGGCGTTGTTGATCTGAATGATCTCGCCGCCGACCTGGTTGCTGTTCTCATCAAAGAAGGTGATCGCGACGCCGATGTTGCGGACCTCCTTCGCCGCGTTGAGCACGCTGCCGGAGATCGTCATCGAGGAGTAATCGATCACGGTGCGGCGATCTCGATCGAGGTAGTACAGACCGAGGAAGGGGCTGTATTCGATGTCGTAGCGTGTCGTGTCTTTCGTGCGGTAGTGGTAGGCCATCCTGCCCGCCTGCACCTCGAGCCCCAGCGAGGAAAAGCCGGCTCGGCGATACCGAGCGCGCCGCTTTGCCTCGACCTCTTGTACGACGCGCTCGCTGCGAGAGGCCTGGCGGCGCTCGGCCCGCTGGGCGCGTTCGGCTTCTCGACGTTGGCGGGTCACCTCCGCCTTGCGGAGGCGCGCTTCTTGCTGGGCGATCGCTTTGAGCGCTTGGTACTGCTCGAAATCCTGCCCGAACTCGTGATGATCCGCGATGAACTGGCGCAGCTCCCCCAGCTCGCGCTCGGCGTCGGCCGTTTGGAGTCTCGCCGCCGCCAACTCGCGTCGCAGAGCCTGGATCTGCGCCTGCAGCTCATCAATCTGGTCCAGCAGAACCTCCAGCGGATGCTTGGGCTCCGCGCCCGCGGGAGCCTGTGCCGACGGTCCGGCCCGCTGCGCCGGGGTCGCAGGTTCAACCTGGCCGTGAACCGCCCAACACAGCCCCAAGATCACCACCGCCGGAAGTCTTCGCTTGAAAATGGAATGCGTCATCGTTGTGCTCCTGCAAGGAAATCGACTGCGGCGCGGATCAGCCCGGATGGGCATCCCTCGGGGGGCGTCTGCCGTGCCTCCATGTCATGATTGGTCAGACACGGCCCGCGGTCGAGCATTCGCCCAAAGACCGTTGCCGTGGCCCAGCCTACCCCCGGATTATTCACCGCAGAGTCGCAGAGAACGCGGAGAAAAGCCAAGAAAAGGTGCGCTGCAGCCGTCGATCCCAAGGAGTGAACATTCCAGGCTGTCGTGCCTGGCCGTGAACATTGGCGTTCATAGGCATCGCCTCTGCACCTCTCTCTGCGTCTCAGCGGTGATGAATAATGCAGCCTACGGCTCTTGCGGGACCTTTGCGGGCGGTCGAGCCCCGGGTATCTCCGAGCGCAGCCGCTGAGCCCGCCCGATCAGCGCCTCGGGATCGTCGTCCCTGGGCCTTAGCACGTAGTGCCACTTGATCCGCCGATGCAGGGTGATCGGAACCATCTCGGCGATCAGATCCAGCCCGATCATCTCCCACACCGGCGGCGAGGCGTTTCCGGAGGTCATTAGCGGCTCAGACCCCGGCAGATGAAGCCGCACGTCGTATCGGCCGTAGAACTCGAAATCGACATCGACGGGGGTTCGGCCGATCTCTCGATCGTTCAGCCACACCAGCGCCCCCGGCGGCTCGGAGGTGATCATAATCGTCCGCCGCACACAGCCGGTCATAAAAAGGAGGCCGGCCACCAGGACCAGAATCGCCGACGCAGTCACCCCAGGACGAGCCATCCCCGGATTGTAGCTTCCGGTCCGTCCCTCGCCGGGTGATGGGCGGCTGGCCGGAGGCCGCGGTCTGTTGAAAAAAAATGTGATCGGCGCGCAGGATCAGCCCATCGGCGGCATATCTATCGATGAAACCCCGCGCTGGGGGAGCGTGCCGGTCGTGGCAGCCCAGCGCGTCTGCTGCGAGGGGATTACCGCTGTAAACGATCTGCGCGCAAACCAAGACGTGACAAGGACTTCTGTTATGACTCGACGAACGCCCGGCCTGATTCACACGGTGGGGGGACATGGGCCCTATCCCGGCAGAAGTCCGGCGTCGGGGGCCAAATATGCTTGCTTCCAGGAGAACACAGGTCATAATCGTGATAGCGGCCGAATGGGTCACGCCACGTGGGGCTCGGCTCATTGACTTTTCGGCAGGTCTCGGCCGGCATCTCTTTGGACCTGCGTGCAATCTCAGCGCGGCACGGAGTTCACTCGATCCGCGCGCGGGCAATCTTCCATGAGCGCCGCAGCATGTTCGCAAAGCGGTCGCTGTTGGGTCTGCGCGGTCGGGGGCAAAGGGCACGTGCCTCGCCGTGGCGGCGCGCAACGCGCCGCAGAAAGGATGGTGTCATGAACAAGCAAATGTTTGGTGGGTCTCGGTTCATCATCGCCTTGGCCATGGTGGTGCTTGGCGCGCTTTCTGCCCAAGCCCTCGGCGGGCCGGTGCTCTATGTCGATGACGATGCCTCGCCGGGCGGGGATGGGGCCGGCTGGGTGACCGCCTACCGATTCCTTCAAGATGCGCTTGCCGACGCTTCCGGGGGCGGCGTCAGCGAGGTCCGTGTGGCCCAGGGAATCTACAAGCCAGATCAAGATGAGGCTGGCAACGTCACGCCCGGCGATCGGGATGCCACATTCCAACTCATCACCGGCGTGGCGCTGCGCGGTGGCTACGCCGGCCTCGGTGCCCCGGACCCCGACGCCCGCGACACCGATCTCTACGAGACGGTCCTCAGTGGCGATCTGCTCGGCAACGACGGCCCCAACTTCGCTAACAACGACGACAACAGCTACCACGTCATCACCGGCAGCGGAACCGATGGCACCGCCGTCCTCGATGGTTTCACCGTGACCGCTGGCAATGCAGACGGCACGTTGCAAAATGGCCGCGGCGGTGGCATGTACAACGTCGTCGGCAGCCCGATGGTGACCAATTGCTCATTCACCGGGAACAGTGCATTCCGGGGGGCCGGCATCCTCAACATGCTCAGCAGCCCCACGGTATCCAACTGCACCTTCAGCAGCAATTCTGGGGCCTTCGGCGGCGGGATGGCCAACCTTAGCGGCAGCAACTCAACGATAACCGACTGCACATTCAGCGGCAATACAGCCGGCTTGGGCGGCGGGATATACAACGAGGGCAGCAGCCCGACGGTGACAGACTGCGCCTTCAGCGGAAACACGACTGACGGTGGCGGCGGGATGGCCAACGCGGGTAGCAGCAACCCGACGGTCACCAACTGCTCGTTCAACGAGAACTCGGCTGCCGTCCGCGGCGGCGGGATGCACAACGGGGGTAGCAGCCCGACGGTGGCCAACTGCACCTTCAGCGGGAATACGGCCGCCATCGACGGCGGCGGGATGCACAACTTCAACAGCAGCCCGGCGGTAACCAACTGTACCTTCAGCTGCAATACGGCCCCCGTGGGCGGCGGGATGTTCAACGAGGGCAGCAGCCCGACCGTGAGCAACTGCATTCTCTGGGGCAACACTGCCGCCTCATTCGGCGGCCCTGGAACCCCGAGCGTTACGTATAGCGATATTGAAGGCGGCTTCGCCGGCACCGGCAACATCAACGCCGATCCGATGTTCGTCGCCTCCGGAATTGGCGACTATCGCCTGATGCCCGGCTCGCCGTGCATTGACGCAGCCGACAACACGGCCGTCCCGAAGGGAATCACGACCGACCTGGATGGCAACCCGCGGTTCGTCGATGACCCGGACACGCCCGATACCGGCAACGGTGATCCGCCCGTCGTGGACATGGGCGCGTATGAGTTCCAGGACACGACCGTCCCAGCCGACATCTCCGGTCCGCTCGGTGTGCCTGATGGCTGCGTTGACGCCTTTGACCTCGGGACGCTTCTGGGTGCGTGGTGTTCCTCTGCGACCGACCCAGACCCGCCCGGCGACGTGGACCCGCCCTGTGAGGGCTGCGTCTCCCCGGACTTCCTGCTCGCGGACATCACAGGACCCAAAGGCGCGCCCGATGGGTGTGTGGAC
>JAPUKX010000139.1 GCA_027295435.1 Planctomycetota bacterium
GGACTGGCGATCGCGGTCCATTCTGTGCGCGCAGCATTCGGCGCGCGCCCTTCGCGCTTCCGGGGGCCTTGATTCTGAGCGGCTGTTGAGTGGTGGAACCTTCTGTGTGCGCAAAGCTGTCCGAACGGGCCTTTGGGTGAATCGATGCGCTGTGGTTCAGTTCAGTAGGCGCTCTGTGCCCAGAGCCATTGGGTCAGCGCGCCTCCGCCGGTGACGCGATCGATCTCCATTCCGCGGCGGTCATACAGGATCACCGTGGGAATACCAGTGATGCCGTATTCGCTGGCGGTCCTTGCATTGGGGCCGCGGCGGTTAGTCAGGTCCATCTTGACCCGCACATAGTTCTGTCTCAGGAAAGCATCGATGTGGGGATCGCTCAGGACGTTGCGCTTGAGCTCCCGGCATGGCGGACACCAGTCGGCGGTGTATAGGACAAGCATTGGTTTGCCCGACGCGTCGGCGGCATCGACGCCGGCGTCCAGATCGTGCAGCCATCCGTCCGGGGAGGCCCCAAGGACCTTCCACCCGGCGAGGCCCAGGCCAGTGGCGGCCAACAGCACAAACAGCCAGATCAGTTTGATCGGCTGACTTGTCGGTGGGGCCTGGTCAATGGTCCCCGCTTCACTGTCCGGTAGAAAACAGTCGGGCCGCATGCCACGTATCCCCTGGTGCCGGTAGGGACCGGCCCTCATGTTGAGCATCGGACGGTGGGGCGTGGGCACTGGAGCATCCCGGCCCCAGCCGACCACTCACGTGCCAATCATTTCGTCCGTGCCGGTCGCGCCGCTTCGAGACTGTTGCATAACTTCCCCTGCCTTGCGGGGAGGGGGCTGGGAGCGCCCCAGGCGCTTGCGGTAGTCCGATAGGCCACCAGATGGCCCGCGTGATTTCCGTCTGGTCAGGTTCACTTGCCGTCTTTCGGCCGACCAGTTGATGAGACCTGCTCGGACTGGCGCGGCCACAGCATGGTGGCTGGATCGAGCGGGGTATCTGGTCGATGTGCGGGCGGTGTGGCGAGATGGGCTCTTGATGCCCCGAGGTCCTGGAGGGAAACGACGTGAACCAACTTCTTCAACTGACCGCCGCGTCCATCGTGCTCGCCTGTCTTGCGGCGCCGGCGTACGCCCAAGAGAAATACAGCATCAGCTTGGAACGGCCGCTGCAGGTCGGGCAGAAGATGCAAGTGTGGGGTGAGGGCTCGCAGGAATTCACGGTCACGGCAACAATGCACGGCCGGTCGCAGCCGCCGGAGGCAACGCAATCATCGATCAGCTTTGAAAGCGTGGCCGAGGTGCTCGAGGTGGACGATGCCGGCCGGGCGATTCACGTCGCCCACACGATCCGCAAGTGCGAGATGATCAGCGACGGGCGCGCTGTTGTCATCGCGCCAAAGGGGGCCAGGCTCACGGCGCGGCGCGGAAACGGCCAGACGATCTTTCATGTCAACGGAACCACCGTGGACTTGCAGCAGCAGCTGATGCTGGAGGTCGTGGCCGGCCTTGACACTGAACGGGACACGCGTGACGAACTCTATGGTACGTCGCAACCCAGAGCGCTTGGCGAGCACTGGCCGATCAACGCCGATCTGATGGCCAAGGAGTTTCAGCGTTATACATCAACAAAGGTCAGGACACAGGACATCTCCGGCACAACGAGACTGCTGAAAGTGATCGAGCACCAGGGCGAATTCTGTCAGGTGCTTCATACGCGGCTGTCCGCCCAGAACGCGCTCCCGGGGATCGGCAAGCTCCCCCCCGGCGTACAAATCAAGAACGCGAAGCTCACAGCGCATTTCTACCACCTGCTGCCCGTCGCGGAAGACCGCCCGCCGTCGGGCGAAGCGCTGACCATGAATATCGACGTTGTGTTCACGGCTCGGATAGGGCCGCAAGGGGCGCGCGTCGATACCCGGGTCTCGGGGCAGATCCAAGGGCGGCGCGAGTACACGCCCATTGCGACTCATGCCGAGGCGACGGCTCAGGGCGCCGAGGCCCGGTAGCGATCCGGGTCCTCGCCTCCGCGTGGCCGCCAGTGGGGCCGCCCGGCCCAACTACATGGACGGGGCCTCGATCCGGGTATCGAGCTGCAGCCGATTATTGTGACGCTGCTGCTCTTGTGGTGCGAGGCGTTCAACACCTTCGGCGTTGGGGCGCTGCTTGAGCGGCGGCGGTGCCGATGGGCCAGTCTAGTGTGCAAGTTGCACACGGACCGAGATCACCCGTGGATCAACTCAAGTCAACTCAGGTACGACCGCCCGCACTTGAGATACCGCCAGTGCGGTATTGGCTCAGAAACAATTGCTTGTTTCGGTCTACGGAACCGAAGGTTGTGGGTTCGAATCCCTCCACCCGTTTTGAAACCGGAGTTGTTGGCCCGCGCGGTCAGACCGACCTCACGCAACAGGAGGAGAAGTGGTAACTGTGGGCCTGTTGAACAACCACTGCGACGCCGTCGAATGCTGCCGGTCAACCGCCTTGGGGAGCCGCAATCGGTGTCGTACCATCACAATCTGGCCTAGTGGGAGGCTGTTTCAACAGGCCCACCGTCCTGACTTTTCTTGACTTTTCTCGCCAACTTGGGCGCAAGGCTCTTGAAATAGACATCCACTTTGCTTGCACGTCTTGCCTTGGCCATCGCCACACTCCTTCATCGTGAACTTAGAAGCACAAATCAGCGTGTCACATCTCCGGCCAGCGGATCTCACTGGCGCCGACGAACTGCGCAAGCGATTCGACAGCGTCTTTGAGTTCCTTACGTCGAGCCTTGGTGACCTTCACTTTGGGCTCCCACCACACGCCCTTGATTTCTAGTTGTTTTTGATCGCGATGGAGTTTGGGATCGAGTCGGCCGATCAATCGGTCGCCTTGGAGAATCGCCAGCACGTAATAGCCGTAGATTCGCTTGGCTGAGGGAACAAACCCCTCAAAGGTGTAGTCGAAGTCGAACAGACGCTTGGCGCGTTTGCGATCGCGAAGCACTGGATCAAAGGGACCAAGCAGTCGAATCTCATCGGGCGGCGGTTTGGATTTCGCCAACCGCTCCTCCCAATCAACCACAGCATACGCCCCGCGGGGTTTCGATCCGTCAACTGATTCAACGACGACCTCGTTGATGTGTCCTTTCTTCAGCGTACTCCCGCACCAATGTTTCGCATCGGCGGGACTGACTGCGCGGAAGAATGCCGCAATTTCGCCCGGTGTCGCGAAGGCCAGACGATCAAGCGCCGTACGGCACGCCCAATTGATATGCTCGTGCTTGTCCGGGATCGATTCAGCCAACACATGAGCCGGCAATACGCGATCAGTCAGATCGTAGACTTTGTGGAAGTTGCGCCTAGCTGTGACGGCAAGCCGTCCGGTGTGCCACAGAAACTCCAGCGCTGCCTTGGCGGGTTTCCACTCCCACCACGTGCCGGCCTCCCTCCTTCGATCATGCTCAAAGTCCTTCGCCATAAGCGACCCTTCGCGCTCGATGCGTTTGAGCACATAATTGATCGCCTGATTCGGCTTCTTGCCCATTCGCTCGTTCCACCATGCGTTGGAGCGGATACGCTTTGCCGCCCGAGGAAAACGCAATCGCCAATAACGAAACCAACGGCTGGGGATGATGGATGCATCGTGTGTCCAATGCTCAAAGGCGCTGCGCCGTTTCTCAAGCAGTTGCGTCAACACCTTTCGATCGTAGCCTGGAAGCCGTGTGAACAACGTCAGATGATGGGCTCGCTCTAGCACGTTGATCGAATCGATCTGCACGTAGCCAAGCTGATCGATCCGCTTCATCAAGACCGAGGCTGTGACGTCCTTGGAATGATTCGAGCATAACCCCTGCGCATTGAGAAGAATCCGGCGGGCGGCTTCAACATCTATGGACGGTTGGCTCTGTGAGATCGGCAACGCACAATTGCTCTTTGTTAGCGGTTCACGTTCAAGGGCGGGGGAGCTGCCAGGACCATTCACTGGAATTCAGCTCGCCGTCTTCTTCGCCCTCACTTGCGACAAAGAGACGGTTCCCTTGTCGGTGGTACCGAATTCGCGTTGGGAAGTCGTGGTCAGCACTAGAGAATACCACACGCTGACCGTTCAGTTGAAGTAAACCAGGAAAAGTCGGGACAGTGGGCCTGTTGAGAAACCGGGTCCGGGAGGCGTCAGGCGGCGCCGGCGAGGCGGCGGACGGTCATCATGAAGCTGCGCCTCATGGTCGTGAGCATGAGATACACGAGCGTCGCGTAGCCGCCCGCGGCGAGCAGGGCCCCGACGACCATGCTGATCCGCGCCGCCATGATGTCCTTGGGTGTTGAGCCGGTCAGGATGGCCTTGGCAGGATAGACGATCGCCCAGAGCAGATTGACCGGGCTGAGCGTATTGATCACCGCTCCCACGATCGGAATCTTGTTCCCGGAGGCAAGGCCGCACAGACCGAGCACGCCCGTGACGCCCCCGGCCACGAGCACCGCGGCCACCACCGAACCGATCGTGCCTTTGGTCTTGATCGACCAATGCAGCCCGATCATCACACAGAAGGCGGTGAACGGAATCAGCACCAGCGGCAGAGCGATCGCTCCTTCCGGCAGAATGACAGGCAGCAGATCGATGCGATCCACCTTTCCGGCGAGCGGCACATCCTTGAGCCACACGCCCCCCGATCGGCCGAAGCCGTCCGCCATGACATACACGGCGAGGATCAGCATGGTCGCGACAGGCACCAGCATCAACGGGAACAGGAACTGGATCAGTCCGCGCAGTTTTCCGGTGAGATACGGGCCCGGCTGAATCGGTGTACTGAGGATGAGATCGAGCGTGCCGTCCTCACGTTCCCGGCTGACGGCGCTGGCGCTCATGTTCAAAGCAACCAGGGCGATCACGACGATCTCTGCGGCGATGACAGTGACCGCGGCCAGTTGCAGCTGGGGCCCGGTCCAGGCACCGGTGTGGTAAAGACCGACGAGTGCGATCCCCACGGCGATTCCCAGGGCCACGAACCCCCACCGGGCGAGGATCGCCGTCAGGGTCCGGCCGCGGGCCACCGATTCCCGCCACGCAATTGGGTTCAGGCTCACCGTTCGGGCGGGTCGCTCCACGGCCCCCGGTGCTCCCAGGCCGAGCATCCGCCGGTGCCACGCGGCCGCCCCGGTTTTGGCGCCGATTGCTCGGGCGCGAATCGTGGAGTATCCGATGAGCACCCCACTGATGCCGAGGCAGACCCAGCAGAACGTCGCAATGGGTCGGGTGAGCGCCATCTGCATGATCCAAAGCGTGGCGATGCCGGTCACCTCTTGCGGGTCCAACGGCTGATACGTGTTGGACCTCAACAGCACCTCTAGGGCAAGAAAGGGATTCAGCGGAGTGATCAGCGTGGTGTGGTTGACTTGAGCCCCCGGCCCGACCGGTTGGCGTATCTGGAGGTCGGCCGCGTAGGTCACGAAGAGATACATGACCACCGCGACGTAGAACCAGAATACGGCTCGTCGCCCGGCGGTACGGTTGACGCACAGGGTGATCGCGATGGCCGCGACGAGCAGCGAGCTACTGCCGGCGATGGCGTAGCTGGCGAAGATCGACTCCCCCGGCACGCCGCCGAAATACTGCGTCACCGCAAACAAAGGCAGCGTCGAGACCAGCAGCGCGAGGACGAAGAACAACCTGCCGAATAAATTGCCCAGCACGATCTGAAGGTTGTTCAGCGGGGTGGTGAGCAGGATGTCCCAGGTGCGCGGGTTGGCCTCCTGAGCAATCGCGCCGGCCATGAAAATCGGCGTGAGCAGACAGATCAGTCCGATCTGGAGATAGCTGATGAGCGTGAAGGTCTTGGCCGCTCCCACGGCAAGCTCTCGCACGGATGGCGCGCCCTGGAGGTTGCTGAGCATCGCGAACAGCAGAATCACCATCATGACGGCGAGGTAGCCTGATCGGATCAACAGGTGGCGGTGGCGACGCGATCCGCCCTGGACCAGGCGCATACAGATGGGATTGGTGAGGACCAACCGCAGGAGCCAGTTCACGAAAGCAGGCATACTCAGCGATCCGCCGCTGGAGGCCGAAGAAATCCTCAAGTTCAGGCCGAATGGGCCGTTGAACTTGACACGGTGGGGTCAAGTGGACGATAATAGTCTCGATTGGACAATACGGTCGTTCGCGTGTAGGGGACATTCGGTGAGCGACGCGCTCGCCGGAGGTTGGTTTTTCCTACGGCCCGCTCCACAGCGACAGGGGCGACATTGTTTTTACCCGGCGTCGAGGGCGACGTCGGCAGGCGCCGGTCATCGATCGGCGGCTGATAGATTGACCTTTGCTTCATTGCGATTGAAACCGACGTGATGTTGAGATTCCCGCACCACTGGACACTGCTCTTGCCGGGGCCTCCCACCTGCGGCGCGGCGATCGTGAGGCAGTCCCCACTGTAGCGCGGATCGCGTTGGTTTGATCGATGTCGTCGCTCGTGTTGCCCGTCCGGTGCGCCCTGACGCGCACTATGATGGGGTTCGAAGCGGAGTGGGCCGACAACCGATTCGAGGTTGACGTGCCCGTGGTTTTTCTGGCAGTTTCACCGCTTGCTTCGTGGCTCGCCGCCATCGCCGCTGCGATCGGCGGCTTGTTCCTTGGCTGGGTGTTGTTCGGCATGATTCCGGGCAACACCATGCGTCGGGCGAAGAAGGATGCCGAGCAGCTGGTTCGGGCCGCCGCCGCTGAGGCCGACGCCGCCAAGCAGCGGGTCGAGCTGGAAGCGGAAAAGAAGGCAAGGCAGCGACGCGAGGCCCTGGACCGGGAGGTGGCCGAGACCGTCGCGGAGATTCGACAGAATCAGGCTCGGCTGGCTAAACGGGAGGATAACCTCGAGAGGAAGCTCGAAAAGATCACCGACCGCGAGACGAAGCTCGACCAGCGGGAGGCGGGGACCAAGCGCATCGAGGCCAAGCTCGACGACGCACGCCGGCAGCTCGACCAGGCCAGGGAGGAGGTCAAGCAGCGGCTACAAGACGTCTCAGGCATGACAGAGGAGGAGGCCAAGGCGCGGTTCTTCAACGAGGTCCGCGAGGAGTCCGAGCATGAAGCCAATGTGCTGACCCAGAAGATTCTGGAGGAGGCCGAGGCTCAGGCTCGACCGCGCAGCCGGGAAATCACTTTAATGGCCGTTCAGCGCTACGCCGCCGAGCACGTGGTTGACTCGACGGTACGCTCGGTCCGCATCCCGTCGGACGACATGAAGGGCCGAATCATTGGGCGGGAAGGTCGAAACATCCGTACCCTCGAGCGGGCCACAGGTGTTGATATCCTGGTGGACGACACACCCGGTGTGATCGCCGTCTCCTGCTTCGATCCGATTCGTCGAACCATTGCCGCAGAATCGCTACAGACGCTCATCGCCGATGGCCGTGTCCACCCGGCTCGCATCGAGGAGGTTGTCGAGCGGGCCACCAAGGAAATGGGTGAGCGTATTCTCAAGCATGGGCAAGACGCATTGATCGAAGCGAACATCCGCGGCCT
>JAPUKX010000014.1 GCA_027295435.1 Planctomycetota bacterium
GTGACGAGGCTCTGAGCCTGGCATTCGTGCTTGAACTGAAGAACCCACGCAATGAAGCACTGGACCTCTATGAATTCACCTACAGCCTTGCGATCGACGGCAGACCGGTTTACCAAGGCAGACGCGCAGCCGAGGCCACGCTGAGCGCTGCCGGGACTCGACAACTGACCATTCCCGCCGTTGTCCCTTTTGCTCGGCTCGGATGGACTCCTGCAGCGCGCTCCGGGCAGGTGACATACGCACTTACCGGAACTGTGCAATATAACTCACCAGGCGACCTCGCCCGCCTGCTGTTCGAAACCGGCGTGCGGCGGCCGAAGATCAGCTTCGCCCATCGCGGTCAGGTTCGCCTGCGCACAGGGCCCTGATCGACTTGGGGCTGTGTGGCCCCGGCCCTGCCGACGTGCCTTTCCCACGCTGCATGACCCTCACAAACTGAGTCGACCATACAACCGCCAACCTGGGGCAACTCCCTGGCCCTTGAGCAGTTATGCACCGCTATCGGCGTGTCGATATGCCATTGATCGCCTGCATTGAAGGCTACCGGATCAACCCAGAGAGAGCTCGAATGAAACTTCAAGACATTCTTTCTACGGCCAAAAAACAAGATGCTTCGGACATCCACCTGGTCAGCGGTCATGCGCCAATGATACGCGTCCACACGGTGATAACCCCGATGGATTGCCCGATTCTCACGCCCGAGAGTGTGCACGAGGCACTCTCAGAGATGATCACAAAGGTTCAGATGGCCCGCTTCGAGGAGTCGAAGGACCTCGACTTTTCCTTCGAAATCGAGGGCCTCGGCCGATATCGCGTGAATGCTCACCAGCAGCGAGGCGGTATCGGGCTGGCCATGCGGGCGATCAAGTCCGATGCACCACCGTTGGAAGAGTTGAATCTCCCTGAGATCATCAGTCGCCTGACATTCCTGCCTCGAGGATTAGTGCTGGTCACTGGCGACACCGGCTCGGGCAAATCAACGACCCTTGCGTCGATGATTCAGTCAATGAATGATCGGTATCGCAAGCACATCATTACGCTTGAGGACCCTGTCGAGTACACCTTCGAATCAAACAAGTGCCTCATCGAGCAGCGCGAGCTTGGTGATGACATGCCCAGCTTCGCTTCGGGGCTCAAGCACGCGTTGCGTCAGGATCCAGACATCATTCTTGTCGGCGAGATGCGAGATCTGGATACGACGGCGCTAGCCATCTCCGCTGCGGAGACCGGCCACCTGGTTCTCTCGACGCTGCACACGGTCAATGCCTCGCAGACGGTGGAGCGAATCATCGACATGTATCCCGCCGGCCAGCAGAACCAGATCCGGTCCATGCTGGGCAACACCCTGCAGGCCGTGGTCTCCCAAACGCTGTTCAGCCGTATGGATCAGCCGGGGATGGTGCCGGCCGTCGAGGTGATGCTGTGCACGCCTGCGGTTCGCAACATCATTCGTGAATCGCGAACCTTTGAGATTCCCAACGTCATCGACACCAATCGTCAGATGGGAATGATCAGTTTGGACAACTCGATCGCCCAGCTTTATTTCAACAGTCTCATCACCCGCGAGGACGCTATCGCCCAGGCCGCCTACCCCGACAAGTTGGAACGACAACTCGCGGCCTAGTGACCTGAGTACCAAATTCGATGCCGCATTACCGATACCAAGCGCGACATCCGTCTGGTCAGATCCAGGCTGGGGTCCTGGCCGCCAGCAGCGCAGCCACGGCCGCAGCGATCCTGCGCAAGAACGGTCATCACCTCCTTCAGCTGGTGCCTGTTCAATCCAGCGCAGCCCAATTGGGCACTCGGCTCAAGGCACTGAACTACTCCAGTGGACCCAGCCAGAAGGACATTCTCGACTTCACCACCCAGTTGGCGGTGATGATTCGAGCGGGCATCGCCCTGCGCCTTGCGCTGGATGGCATCGCCGATCAGGTGACCAATCCGAAGTTCAAGAAGATCCTCCTGAGCATCAAGATGGACGTGGAGTCCGGTAAGCAGTTCTCCGAGGCCATCGCGAAGTTCCCAAGACTGTTCGGCCAACTGTACGTGAACATGGTGCGAGCATCAGAGATGTCCGGTTCGTTCGCGAAGATGCTGGACCGAATCGCTGTGTACATCTCCCAGCAGCTCGAAACCCGCAAGATGGTCATCGGCGCCAGCATTTATCCGGGGATCATCGCCACCATGGCCATCGGGGTGACTACGTTTCTGCTTACTTTCGTTCTTCCCAGGTTCGCCAGTGTGTTCGAGGGCAAGGAATCCATACTGCCCTGGCCGACGAAGTTCCTCATGGGCTTATCGGACTGGATGGTTCATTACTGGTGGACGCTGTTGGTCGGCGGGGCCGTCGGCTTCACAGCGTTCTTCCTCTTCCTCAAGACCGACCTAGGCCGCTACTCGTTCGACAAGGCCAAGCTCACCATACCACTGTTCAGCCGAATGTTCAGGGCGCTATACGTGAGCCGTTCGCTGCACACCATGGGAGAGCTGCTCAATGCCGGCGTTCCCATGCTCGATGCACTCGCCATTACCGGAGATATCACGGGCAACCTGTTGTACAAGCGAATGTGGCGGCGCGTCTACGCGGCCGTCAAACAGGGCAAGAAGATGCAGATCGAGCTGATCAAATCCAAGCTGTTGCCCACTTCGGTGGTTCAGATGGTCGCTGCTGGTGAAGAGTCTGGGCGGCTCGGTGAGGTCCTTGACGAGATTTCGGTTTTCTACGCGAAAACCTTGCGCGATGCGATCAAGACCGTCACCGGCATGATCGAGCCGATCATGATCATCCTCATGGGATCGGTCGTCGGGTTCATCGCCATGGCGATCATTCTGCCAATCTTCAAGATGAGTTCGCTCGTTGGGGGGTGATTTGACAACCGAGGGAGGCGTGGAGAAAGCAGCATGATGATCGTCGCTGCACTGACACGAGCCACAGGGGCAAGTCACCGGAGCCGGAACACGACCGGGCGATCGCGGCAGATCTCGCGGCGCCGCCCCGGCGGCTTCACGCTCATCGAGACCGCACTGGCCACGATCATTGTCGGGGTCGGGGTGCTCGCCATGGTCACCGCCCAGCAGGCGTTTCATAAGAAAAACTCCTGGTCAACGCATGTCAGCACCGCAACCGCGCTGGCCAACGAGATCCGCGAGATGACCTGGAATCTGCCCCGGCATGATCCGGTCACCGGCAACGCCTTCTGGGGGCCGGAGGGCGGCAACGAACTCTGGGTCGGCGATTTCGACGACCTCGACGACTTCGACGGGAATGGCGAAGGGTTGATCTTCTCAGCCGGGCTCGGCAACGGGCCGATCAACGCCCGCCGAGAGATCATCGCCAACATGGACGGCTGGACTCAAATCGTACGGGCCTTCAACGTCGATGCGTTCAACATCACCAGCATCCAGCCGGATGCATCCACCAACATGATGCTGATGGAGGTGGCTGTGACCTACCAAAGTCCCGGCGATCTGAACGCCGTCGAGATCACCAGAGTCAGGTGGATCGCTCGCAAGTGAAGACGCCATGATCGATTGGAGCGCGCTTTTCACCCGCAGCAGCACACGGAGGCGTGGAGAAAGATCGATGAGCCAGCTTCCCAGAACGTTCGGCGATGGTCTCCGGCGACAATCACGGGCCGGCGCGCCGCGGAGTTCGCCTCGTCGCGGCGTGTCATCCATATTGGCGATGAT
>JAPUKX010000140.1 GCA_027295435.1 Planctomycetota bacterium
AAGAGAATCACATCGCGGATGCTGGTGGAGTTGGTCAGGAGCATCACAACGCGGTCGATACCCAGGCCCAAGCCGCCGGCCGGGGGCATCCCCACGCGCAGCGCGTGCAGGAAGTCCTCGTCACGGGATCGAAACGTCTGCACCTCCTCATCCGCCCCTCGAAGCTGCTGGAGAAACTTCTCCCGCTGCAACTGGGGATCGTTGAGCTCGGTGTAGGCGGTTCCAATTTCCATGCCGCCGATGAGCAGCTCCCACCGCTCGCAAAGCTCCGGTTGATCGCGTTGAGGGCGCGTCAGCGGCGAGACGGCGCTGGGGTAGTCGGTCACGAACGTGGGCCGGCTCGGCTCGATCGCCGGCTCGGCACATCGCTCGTAGACCGCGTTGACCACGAGCCAATCGTCGAGCCTGGCTTCGGTCTCAAGTCCGATCTCGCGGGCCTTGGCACGGACCTTGTTGAAGTCGCCCATCGCAAAGCCGAGCGTCCGTTCGAAAAGATCTCTATAGCTGATGCGTTCAAAGGGTCGGCGATAGTCGATCATGACCTCGCCAAACGGCAAGACTACCGCTGCGTGGCTTGGTGCCTTGGTGGCTTTGTGGCTTTGACCCGGACCTTCCTCGTCCGTCTGGGCGACCCGGACCTTCCTCGTCCCGACAGGTCGGGACTCTTCAGGTCCGGCTTGCTGGGCGTCAATCGCAAGGTCGTGCACAAGCGACTCGGTCAATTCCAGCATCGACCAACAGTCGCCGAACGCCTCGTATGCCTCCATCAGGGTGAACTCGGGATTGTGCTTGCGGTCGATGCCTTCGTTACGAAAGATGCGGCCGATCTCATACACCCTGGGCATTCCGCCGACCAGGAGGCGCTTGAGATACAGTTCCGGAGCTATCCGGAGGTATAGATCGAGGCCCAGCGCGTTGTGGTGTGTTCGAAACGGCCGGGCCGCGGCTCCGCCGGCGATCGGCTGCATCATCGGCGTCTCCACCTCCATGAACCCGCGCTCCTCCATGAACCGCCGAATTCGGCTGACCAGCAGTGACCGCAGCCCAAACACGCGCATCGTCTGCGGATTCGCATACATATCCACGTAACGGTGGCGGTAGCGCAGCTCGGCATCGGCCAGGCCGTGGTACTTCTCAGGCGGCGGGGCGAGCGACTTGCAATGCACGTCAAAACGGTCGGCCCAGATGCAGATCTCCCCTTTCTGCGTCATGCCCACCGGCCCCTCGGCGACCACGATGTCGCCATAGTCCAGGGTCTTGGCGATCTCGAACATCGGCGGGTCGAGGTCGGCTTTAGAGACGCTGATCTGCAAGTCGCCGCTGTGGTCGCGAAGGACGAGGAAGACCAGCTTGCCCATCGCGCGGTGTTGGATGCACCGCCCGGCCACGCGGGCCCGGGCACGCTGATCCACCACCGCCGCGCTCGGGTCAGTCTTTACAGCTTCCCGGGACCGGCCATATTCCTCATGGGCGGCCTGATCGAAGATCGCCCGAGCCTCGGCCAGCGAGATAAGCCCATCGACTCGGCGGCCATAGGGCTCGATGCCATAATCGTCGCGCCACCGACGAAGCTTGTCGAGCCGGGCGCGTTGCAGCTGGTCCGGCTCAGCCTCATCGCAAGCCCCGGGCGAGATTTCAGCACCGTCGGCCATGGGACTACGATGGTAGCCTGCGGTGTGCGAACCTGTCTTGCAAGGAGCCCCGGACCGTATGGACCGCAGGCTTTGGCGATGCGGCCGCGAAAGCATGTCCGCTGCTCTAAATTGACCTCAACGTGTCGCCGGAGCCGAAGAGCGCACCATGCCCAAGACGATCCAGCGTGTCGGCGTGCTCACCGGCGGGGGTGACTGCCCCGGCATCAACGCCGTCATTCGCGCCGTCACCAAGACCGCCATCTACCGCTACAAGGCCCGCGTTTTCGGAATCGAGGACGGCTTCCTCGGCCTCGTCGAGAACCGCATCGGCGAGCTGACCAGCATACACGTGTCCGGCATCCTCACCCGCGGTGGAACCATCCTCGGAACCAATAACCGCTGCAACCCGACCCGGTACTACACCGGGGACGACAAAGACGGCAAGCCGATCTTCACCAACGTCACCGGCCGCTGCCTGGAAACGATCGAGGCGAACCGGCTCGATGCGCTGATCGTGATCGGGGGTGACGGCACGATGAGCTGCGCCGCCCCGATTGCCGAGGCCGGAGTGGACTGCATTGCCGTGCCCAAGACCATCGACAACGACGTCGTGGGCACCGACATCACCTTCGGATTCCTCACCGCGGTGTCCACGGCGACCGATGCCTTGGACCGGCTTCACTCCACCGCGATGAGCCACCACCGGGTGATGGTGTGCGAGGTGATGGGGCGCAACGCCGGGTGGATCGCCCTGCATGCCGGGCTTGCCTCGGGCTCCGATGTCATCCTGATCCCAGAGATCCCTTACCGGATCGAAACGATTTGCGAGTTCGTCGAACGCCGAATGCATCGTGGCTGGGGCTTCTCCATCGTCGCCTGCGCCGAAGGGGCCAGGGCGGTGGACGGCAAACAGGTGGTGGCCGATGTCGATCCCACCAAGCCCGAACCGGTGCGGCTCGGCGGCGTCGGACAATGCCTGGCCCAGCAGATCGCCCAGCGCACCCAGATCGAGGCCCGCACAACCGTGCTTGGTTACATACAGCGCAGCGGCACCCCCACCGCCGCCGATCGCGTCCTGGCCACCCAGTTCGGCCACCACGCCGTGGAGCTGATGATGAGCGGGGCGCGCAATCGAATGGTCGTCATGCGCGACGGCCGGTTGGGCGATATCGACCTCCGCTGCGCCGCGGGCAAACAACGCCTGGTGTCGTTGGACGATCCGCTGCTCGCCGCCGCCCGGGCCGTCCGAACGTGCTTCGGCGACAACGCCTGATCGGCGCGCGCTCTGCAATCCATCAGATGGTCGGCACGCCTGCGCGCGCAGCACCCTGGCGGTCACTTTGCCTTCAAGGAGACCCTCGATTCTCGGCTCCCAATGACGATCGGAACCTCTTGCGCGCGCAAAGACGACCGAACGGCGACCTGGGCGCGCGCCAAGCATGCCGCGTGCGCGATAACTTCGGCTAACCGAGGCTTATCTCGGCTCATCGCGCGCTAACCGAGCGCTTCGGAAGCTTATCGAGGCTTATCTTGGACCAACTTGTGCCCGCAGACGCTTCTTCGACTATGGCCGCGCGCGCCTATGTGGCTTTCGGATTGCGGCTCTGGGAGATCGGCTTCTGGCTGATAGCTGACAGCCGAGACCTGATGGCTGACAGCCCTCTTCTCACGGGCACGGCCCCCAGTTGGCCAGCAGGTAGAGCAGGTCGAGGATGCCGACCATGCCGTCGCCATCAAAGTCGGGTGGGTCAGGAGTCGGGGCAGGGCCCCAGGCTGCGAGCAATGCAAGCAAGTCGAGGATGCCGACGCTGCCGTTGTGGTCGAGGTCCCAAAGGCACTCCGAAACCTGAAACTCATATGCACCCATGTCCACAATGGGCGGACCACCGTTGCCGGCGTTGGGCGTGTCCGGGTCTTCGACAAATCGCGGGTTGCCGTCGAGGTCCGTGCTAATGCCCTTGGGCACCGCCGTGTTGTCACCGGCGTCGATGCCCGGCGAGACGGACGAGAGGCGGTAGTTGTCGTTGGTCGGATCAACGAACAGCGGCTCATCGTCGATGTTGCCGGTCCCGAGCCAGCCGCCCTGAACATTGCTGTAACTCACCACTAGGGTGCTGGATTCATCGACGTAGATCTCTTCGAGCCCGTTACCCCAGAGAATGGAGTTGGTAATCGTCGGGCTGGTCTCTCCGCCGAAGTAGCTTCCCCCGGCGACGTTCCCCGCCGTGTTCCCCACAATCGTGGAGTTGGTGATTGTCGGGCTGCCCCAATTGGAGTACACGCCACCGCCGCCGGAGTCCGCGGTGTTCCCCGAGATCAAGGAGTTGGTGATCGTGGGGTCGCCGCCTTCGGTGTACACGCCACCGCCGTCGCCGATTGCGGTGTTGCCCGTGATGATGGTGTTCGTGATCGTCGCAAAGCACATGGCGCAGTAGATTCCGCCGCCGCCGCCAGCGTCTCCGGTATTACCCGTGATGATGCAGTTGGTGATTGTCGGGCTGCTGAAGTAGTACGCGTAGATGGCACCGCCGGGGTGTCCCAACCCGTT
>JAPUKX010000141.1 GCA_027295435.1 Planctomycetota bacterium
TACATGCGCCAGTCGATCATCACGGTTCCCGATAGCCTGCTTGACGCCGGTCGCATCGATGGCTTGAGCGACTTCGAACTCTTCTGGCATATCGTCGTGCCGCTGGTCCGGCCGGCGCTGGGCGCCTTGGCGATCTTCACATTTATGGCTTCGTGGAACAACTTCTTCTGGCCGCTGATCGTCATCGACTCGACAGACAACTTCACCCTGCCGCTGGCGGTGAACCGGCTTACGAGCGATTACTTCACGCCCTCGCCGCCCATTCGCATGGCCGCAGCGATAATCCTTATCATTCCCACCGTCGGGGTGTATCTCCTCTTTGAGCGATCGTTCGTGAAGGGACTAACCCTGACCGGAGTCAAGGGGTAGCACATGCGCGCAAGCCGCGTCGTGTTGTTGATTCTGCTGGTCGCGACCCTAGCGTGCCTGATTCCCTACGGCTCGGTCCGCTCATCGAGGGAAACGCTGCGTTTCGCGGTCTGGGGCATGCCGTTTGAGGATCGGCTGTTCGAGGACATCTACGCTCGCGGCTTCGAACGGCGCTATCCGGCGGTCACTGTTGATTACCAGCGATATCAGGACCTCACCGACAAGTACTTCGCCTGGCATCTGCTCGGCCAAGGCGCCGATGTGATGCGGGTGCGTATCACCGACTACCACGCGTTCGTCGCCAGGGGCATGCTGGAGCCGCTGAATCGATTCATCAACGATCCCAGCATCGGGCTCACCGATGACGAGCAGGCTGACTACATGCCGGCCATCTGGAGCCTTCTGGAGGTCCAGGGCAACCAATATGCCCTACCCTCGGACAACGCCCAGTACGGGCTGTATTACAACAAGGCCAGCTTTGATCTATACAACCTGGCGCACCCCACCGACCTGCTGGAGTATCCCAGCGCAGATTGGACGTGGGACGATCTGCGTGAGACCGCCCGCAAATTGACCATCCGCAATGCCGATGGCAATCTCATAGGCTATGGCGTCGACTTCGATCTGTGGGCCTGGCCGTTCATGGCGTTTCTCGCTCAGGCCGGAGGCGGACTTTGGGATGCTCCGCAAACCACCACGCTCATCAACTCGCCCCAAGGCCTCGAAGCCCTGCAATTGATCGTCGATCTCCTGCCGCACAGCGCATCGATGCGAGCGGTCGGAGGCGTTGGCTCGGCGGTCGGGCCGGACAAGCTCTTCGCTGCCGGGCAGACCGCGATGCTCCTGGATGGAAGCTGGCGGGCACCGGATCTGGAGCGCGTCGAACCGGACCTGGACTTCGCGATCGCGCCGCTGCCGAGGCATCGCCGATCGGCGGTGGTCAGCGGCTCGGTCCTCTGGGCAATCAACATACACAGCAACCACAAGGAGTCCGCCTGGCGGATGATCCGCTGGATGACCAATCGCGAAGAATCGCTGCGTTACTGGGGCACATTGCGCGTCGCACCGCCGGCCAGACTTTCGGTCATGCGATCCAAGGCGTTCCGCCAAACGGCCGGACTCGTCGATGATGATGGCACGATATGGGTGCATCCGATGCCGGCGGAGAAGTTCGACGATCGGGCGGCGTGGCTGCTGTATGCGGTCACAGTCGATCCCGACACCGGCTCGACGCCCGGCTTCGTCCCGGTGGCGCCGTATCAGAAGGATCTCGAGGACAGCATCGAAGCGATGCTCAAGCGGGCGGTCTCGCCGACCCGAGCGGAACCATTACAGAACCTGCTGGATCAAGCTGCCGAGGCCGTCCACCGGATCATCGACCGCGACCGCAATGCCCGCGGGCTGCTGCGCGTCGAGCGAAACGGGAGGCCGACGAGCGCCGATCAGCCGCTCCAGCATCAACCGCCTGGCCACTGAGAAGAAGGCGAGAATCGTGACACGATTGCCCATTCCAGACACCTCTTCCCATCCCTTGCCGGCACGTGAAACAGACGAAAGGCGCACGGTGTGATCGGAAACCTCCGTGCGCCCCTCGCCGGAACAGGCGAATGCGTGCCCCTGCCCGGAACTCTCTTCATGTTGGCGTCGTCATCCCCAATTCGCCAGGAGCGTCAGAAGATCGAAGATGCCGACTGTGCCGTCCATATCAAGGTCGGCCGCGACGTTACTCTGCCCCCAAGCGGCCAGGAGCGCCAGCAGGTCGAGAATCCCCACCGCGCCGTCGGCGTCGAGATCGCCGAGCTTCGGAGCGATTCTCAGCACCACGCCGGTGTCCCCGAACGGGACGCCCGTCCCATTGGCCATGACGTAGACCTCGCCGTTGCCATCGCGACCCATACCCAGCAGCGAGAGGCCAAGTTCCTTCTGATCGAGTAGCTGAAACTCCAGAATCTGGTCTTTCTCATCGAGATAGAACAACCGCCCATCGTTGTCGAATGTCTGGGCGAACTCGCCGAAGACATACCGACCCTGCAAAGCGGGGATCCTGATTCCGCGATAGACGAACCCGCCGATGATCGCAATGCCCTCGTCATGGTCGTACTGGGCAATCGGGTCGAGCACTCCGTCCGGGACGGGCTGGGTCATGTCGGTGACGTAGCCGGACTGAGCTCCATTGGGGATGAAGGAGAAGGAGCCCTCCTTGTGATTCCAGCCGTAGTTACCGCCGGCGACGACCACATCGATCTCTTCAATGTCGTTCTGTCCTACGTCAGCCACATACATGTCGCCTGCCAGCGAATCGAAGGAGAATCGGAACGGGTTGCGGAACCCCAAGGCGAAGATCTCCTCGACGAACCCCTTCTTCCCGACAAAGGGGTTGTCGGGCGGGATCCCGTATTGCTCGTTCGCCGAATTGTTGCCGAGCGGGTCGAT
>JAPUKX010000142.1 GCA_027295435.1 Planctomycetota bacterium
TGGGCGCGACGATCGTACACCGGATGCTGACCCGCCTCATGGGCGACCGGGGCGTGAAGCTCAGACGCACCTACCAGCTCAATACCGGCGGCAACACCGACTTCCTCAACATGATTGAGCAACACCGCCTCAAGTCAAAGCGGATCTCCAAGACCGAATCCGTGCAGTCGCAGCTCGATGAGCCACTCGCGAAGGAGAACATCCACATCGGTCCGTCCGACTATGTTCCGTGGCAGAAGGACAACAAGGTTTGCTTCGTGCGGATGGAGTGGGATGGCTTCGGCGACGTTCCCATGAACCTGGAACTGCGCCTCAGCGTGGAGGATTCTCCGAACAGCGCTGGCATCGCCATCGACGCGATTCGATGCGCCAAGCTCGCGCTCGATCGGAAGATCGGCGGACCACTTCACGAGATCTCAGCTGTCTGCATGAAGCATCCGCCGAAGCAGTGCCGTGATTCGGTAGCCCGGGATCTGCTGGAGCGATGGATCGACAACGGCTACGAGATCACGACCCTGACCGGCAACGAGGTGCTGGCGGCAGCCGGATCTGAGCGTCGGTGATGACCGTCCTCCAGACCGACCTTGCGACAGTGCTCGGACGTCTCCACGCCGGTGTCCGTGAGGCCCTTACAGACCTGCCCCCCAGCCGTGCACAGGAGATCCGCGGCACGAACCCCAAAGGGGACCGCCAGCGGGCCTTCGATCTGGCTGCTGACGCGGCCGTGCGGCGAATCCTTGAGGGAGAGCTCGACAGCGGGATCATTCTCTCCGAGGAATCGCAAGAGCACCATTTCGGAAGCGCCGTGCCCGTCTACCGCTTCGTCATCGATCCCGTCGACGGCTCGGACAACTGGTCGCGGCGTCTGCCGCTGTCATCGGTCGCGGTCGCCGTGCTTGGGGCCGAGGCACCGCTTGCACTTGACGAGGTGATCGCGGCCCTGACCGGCGATCTTGGCGAAGAAGCCCCCGTGATCGGTATTCGGGGTGGCGGGGTCTATCGCGGCACCGATCGGATCCAGACTGCGGGCACCCGCAGAATCCAGGACGCGTTTATCTCCTGCGAGCTCAACCATTGTGCGCCGACATCCCTGCTGGGCGCCCTGTTCGCCAGCGCTCGCGCGGTGCGCTCCTATGGATGTGCTTCCCGCGCGATCGCTCTGGTTGCCGACGGCTCGCTCGATGCGCACATCGACTTGCGCGAACGCTTGACGCCCGAGAGCTTTCTCGCCGCGGCGGCAATCCTTCAGGAGGCCGGTGGCTGCGTGCTTGACGCCCGAGGCAACCCGCTGCCGGCGTTCACCGACCTCCGCCAGAGAACAACCATCGTCGCCGCAGCGACCGAGGAACTAGCCCGAGAGATCATTGACGCACTCACGAGCACCGACGTTTGATACGGGCCCGGACGCCTCGCCGCTCGCCGTCATTCTCGCGGCCGGTGAAGGATCGCGCCTCCGGCAGATCCGCAACGGTACGCCGAAGCCTGCTTTGAAACTGCTCGGTCTATCGCTGGCCGAGCGCACGATCACGGCCTGCAACGCGGCGGGCGTCCGTCGGTTCCTGGTGGTCCTCGGGCATGATGCCGACCAGGTCCGGGCCCACTACCGGCAGATCGCCGCTCGGCGCCATTGCGACATCGGTTTTGTCATTGCCGAGGATTGGAAACTTGGCAACGGTGCGAGCGCCCTGGCCGCCGCCCAGAAGCTGGACGATGCTCCCTTCCTGCTCACGATGTCCGATCACCTGATTGGACCCTCGCTGATCGAGAAGATCCTTCGAGCCCGTCCAGAACAAGGCGAGATCTGCCTTGCGGTGGATCGTGACAAGGCAAGTGTATTCGATGTCGAAGATGTGACCAAGGTTTCAACCTTGGATGGTCATATTGTAAGCATCGGCAAGAGCCTTGAAGAATGGGATGCCGCGGACACCGGAGTGTTCTTCTGTTCGGATGCCCTGTTGGGCGCTTTGAAGCGAGCCCATGACCAAGGGAAACACTCGCTGACTGACGGCGTGCGCGATCTTGCCGAAGCCGGCAAGGTCAAGGCCGTTGACGTGACTGGCGAAGATTGGATCGATGTTGACACACCCGAGGCGTTCGGCGAGGCAAGACGGCGGATGCTCGCATCGCTCACCAAGGGCAACGAGGACGGCTACGTCTCCCTGCTTCTGAATCGCCCTCTTTCCACTCGTCTTTCCGCCCAACTGGCAAAGACCCGAATAACACCAACTCAGATCACCGTCATCAGCTTTCTGATTTCTCTGGTTGGTGCAGGTCTGCTGTCGCTAGGTATGTTCGCGGCTGGGGTCATCGGGGGGCTCCTGATTCAGGCCGCATCGGTCATCGATGGGTGCGACGGTGAGATTGCCCGCCTCAAGCACCGCAGCTCGCCGCGAGGGGCTTGGCTTGACACGGTCTTGGACCGGTACGCGGACATGGCGGTAGCCCTTGCGGTTACGTTTGCCTACGCTGCGGTGCATCCAGGCGCGGTTCCGTGGATCATCGGATTCCTGGCGGCTTTCGGGTTCATCCTGGCCAGCTACGTGGTCAAGGAGTTTGCCATCCGGACCGGCGAGCCCTACCCGAACGATGTCTTTAACCGCCTGAAGCGCCGTGATCTGAG
>JAPUKX010000143.1 GCA_027295435.1 Planctomycetota bacterium
TGTTGGGAGTCAATGGGGTGTGTCTGATCAGTCATGGATCCAGCGTGGCCCGCACGATCACCAACGCGATCCTCCGTTCGAAGCTCTTTTTCGAGTCGGGCGTCAACCGGGCCATCACCGAGCGACTTGCCGTCGAGGAAGAAGCGGTCGCATGACGCCAGGCGCCGGATGCGGGGTTCGCATCGCCGGGGTGGGGTCGGCCGTGCCCGCACGGGTGCTGACCAACGCCGACCTCGAAAAGATGATGGATACCAGCGACGAATGGATTGTCCAGCGCACCGGGATCCACGAGCGCCGCATCGTTGATCAACCGACCCAAGGCACGTTCACGCTTTCCTGCGACGCGCTGTCTCGTGCGCTGGAAGATGCAGGGATGAAAGCGAACGAGTTGGATCTGGTTATCGTGGCCACCGTCACCGGCGAGATGACCTGCCCATCGGTGGCGGCCCGGGTGTCGGCTGAAGTGGGCGCCACGCCAGCCGCTGCGTTCGATCTCGTCGCCGCCTGCAGCGGATTCGTCTATAGCATCAACGTGGCTGACTCGCTGGTTCGCAGCGGGCGGTTCGACGCGATTGGCGTTGTCGGCTGCGATGCCATGAGCACGGTTATTGACTACGGCGATCGGAGTCTCTCGATCCTCTTCGGTGATGCGGCCGGAGCCGTTGTCCTCACCAGAGATGAGGATCAGGCACTGGGTTGCCTGTATCAGACGATGTTCGCCGACGGATCGAATTGGGAGTCGCTGTACATGCCCCGGCGCGAGTATGAGATACCGCAGTCGGACAGCGAAAACGCGATCCGCATCGGGTGTTTGCGCATGCGCGGGCGCGAGATTTATAAGTTTGCGGTCGTCAAGATGCGCCAAATGATCCAGAACGCGCTGGACGAGACCGGCCTGTGCCCTTCGCAGATCAGCCAGTTCATCTGCCACCAATCCAACGTACGGATCATTGAGGCGGCTCGGGACAAGCTCGGCCTGCCGCCGGACAAGGTTTACATCAATATCGACAAGTACGGGAACAGCTCTGCCGGTTCCGTTGGCCTGTGCTTCGACCAGCTTTGGCGAGCCGGGAAGATCAAGCGCGGCGATACGGTGCTGTTCGTGGCGATCGGGGGAGGGCTGACCTGGGCCACCAGCGTGTGGAAGTTGTAAGAAGAGGCCTGAAGATTTGGAGGTCCGGAAGCTTGGAGGCGCAAGGGCTGGAAGCGGTCATCCTCTGCCCTGGTCAGGGCGCGCAAGCTGTCGGGATGGGCCAAGGTTGGCATGACGCCTCTCCGGCGGCAGCGAGCACGTTCATTGAAGCCGACGACATCCTTGGCGACGCCCTGGGAGCGCCGCTGAGCGAACTGAGTTTCAGTGGGCCTCCGGACCGTTTGAACCGGACGGATGTCGCTCAGCCGGCCCTTTATGTGTGTGGAGTGGCCAGCTACCGGGGGCTGAGGGAGCGAGACGACGAGCGGCCGATTGCGGCGGCGGCGGGATTGTCCCTGGGAGAGTACACGGCGCTACACCTGGCTGGAGCCTTCGACTTCGCCGAGGGCCTGCGGCTGGTCGCACGCCGAGGCCGGCTGATGCAGGAGGCGGCGGAGCGAACCGAGAGCGGCATGGTCGCGCTCATCGGGGCCGGAGAAGACCAGGCTCAGGCGATCTGCGACGAAGCGGCGGCCGGCGAGGTCCTGGTGATCGCCAACCTCAACGCCCCCCGCCAAATCGTGCTGTCCGGCCACTTGGGGGCATGCCGGCGTGCGATTGAGGTCGCAGGGCGGCTGGACCTCCGGGCCACGCCGTTGGCGGTGGCTGGAGCCTTTCACTCGCCGCTGATGCAATCCGCCGCTGACGCCATGGCCGAGGAGCTGTCTGGAGCCGGGTTGAGCCCCCTAGGTTTGCCGGTATGGTCGAACGTGACGGCCCAGCCGCACGATCCGGAGAACCTGGAACTTCTCAGGCAGCGGCTCGTCGAACAGATCATCAGTCCGGTTCGGTGGGCTCAGACCTGTCATAGACTCGTGGGAGAGGGTACAATGACTGTTCACGAGCTTGCCCCCGGGAATGTTCTCCGCGGCCTGATGCGTCGCATCAATCCAAGCGTGAAGGTGAAGAATCATGACCAGCCGTAGCAACAAAGGAATCGGAGCCGCCGTGGCCGGAGTCGTATGCGTCGTGGCGGTAGCCGTGGTCACAGGCTGCGGTAGCGACGAGGCGGAGCCGGCAGCGGTCGTGGCGCGAAACTACACGCCTCCGCCGCCTCCACCGCCCAAGCTCACGCCGGTCAGCGAGCTGATGGCCCAGCTTGGAATCGATGAGCGGGTTCGGCTGCCCGAGGATAGGGCCCCCGACAACGATGAGGCCAGACGAGCGGTGTTGGAGTTCTTTGACGCCTTTGCCCGGGGCGACGACCAAGTCGTAGCCAGTATGGTGTCCACGGCTGATCGTCTGGAGCTGGAGGCTCTGGTGGACTCTGGTGCCTGGGATGAGACAACGAACCAGATCACCAGAATCGACGTGCAGACCGGATCCGATCCCGAAGACGACGAATATACCTGCGCTCTGGCGATCATCTACGTCGATGGTTCGTTCCAGCCTCAACTATGGCACTACAGCGTTGACGATATGGATGGCGCGAGGTTCGACGCAGCAGGGACTCCTCCGGGGATCATGGATCGGCTTAGTGGTGTCGATTGGATTGCCGCTTGGTTTGCCGTGATCGCGGAAGAGGAGGCCCTGGCAAACAAGCCAGACGAGGACTACCGGGCTCCGCAGAAGATCTACGCCACCGGAAGCAGCGACGGCGGGGTACCGGAAGGTCCGGGGGCGCAGCCCGGAGGTCCTAGCCCGTTTAGCCCAGGTGGTCCGGGTGGACCGCCCGGCCGAAGAAAGCCGCCTCCAAAGCGCAAGCCGCCGGGACCTCCCTGAGCCGGCCCCGGTTGGCAATCCAACGCAGTCCAGTACAATCCTGGTCCGCCTCGCGCGGGCCAGTTTTTATTCAATGCACCCACCGAACATCTGGGGACAGCCA
>JAPUKX010000144.1 GCA_027295435.1 Planctomycetota bacterium
CCCCGCCGGTGAGTTTGTTATCTTCGCCGTCGAGGATCGACCGGTTGAGCTCAAAGAAGCCTTCTGGCCGAACATCCCTGCGAACGTGACGCTTCAGCAGGCGATCGACGGGGCCAGAGTTACCGCCGCCCTTCAGCCGGCTCGGGATGGTTACGTACTCACCCGCGATGGCGATCTGGCCCACCTCAAGATCGTTGGCGAGTACGAGATCATCGACCCCGTGCAGTTCGTGGAGAGCATTGACGAGAACGACGCCGACCGACTGGTGCAGCTAGCCCTGCAACGGGCGGTGGTACACGTGACGGCCGGCCTGAGCCTGCAGGAGCTGGTCGATGTGTCCGACGACACCAAAGAACGGGTTCGCCAAAGCGCTCAGGACGTGCTGCTTGCTCTGGAATGCGGCATCGACCTGGTCAAAGTGCACATGCCTGACACCAAGCCGCCCCTGGCGATTGTCAAGGCGTACGGCGAACTGCAAAACGCCAGGGAGCAGGCGAGAGAGCAGATTGAGAGAGCCCGCCAGAATGCTGAGCAGACGCTCATCGCCGTTGGCAGCAACTACCGTACGCTGGCCCGAATGATTCAACGATACGAGGACGCCCAGCGGCTTGGCGACCGCGACGTGGCCGACGAGTTGCTCGCCGAACTCTACGCCGTCCTCGAAAGTGACGAAACCTCCGGCGAGGTGGCCCAGATCATCTACCACGCCATGGCCTATGAGACCGAGATCGAATCGACGCTGGGCAACGAAGCCAGGCTCTTCGCCAGCATCCTGCCCGCCTATCGTGAGTATCCAGCGTTGGTCTGCACGACGCGGTGGTTTGAAGTGTATGGGTCGGTGTTGAGTAGGGAAGATGCCGAGAAAATCTACGTGCCGGCCGGACTGAGCTCGTTGCATGTCATCATCTCCGGCTTGGAGGAGATCCAAGACGTGCGCAAGCGGCGCGGACTGCAGCGCCGGGAACGGGACGCGCTGGAGGAAAGCATGGGCGGCTTCCGGCGGCTCTATCGCCGATCGAAGGATATTGAGCCGGGCCAGGCTCGTCCTCTACTGGAAGTCACTCCCCAAGGCACGATTCGCCCGCGGGGCACGGACCGCTAGCTACGCATCGAGACTTGATCTGCCATGGTTTCGCCAGTCTCATCGCCGAACATCGTCGAAGCGGTCGGGCTCACCAAGGTCTTTCGGGACTTCTGGCTGCGCACCAAGGCCCGGGCGGTCGACAACGTGGACTTCGAAATCCACCCGGGCGAGATCTTCGGGCTGCTCGGCCCCAACGGCTCTGGCAAGAGCACCATCATCAAGATGATCCTCGGCCTGTTGCACAAGACCCGGGGACGACTGTCCGTCTTCGGCAAGTCGCCGGCCGACGTCAGCATCAAGAGGCGCATCGGCTTTCTTCCTGAGGAGTCGTACCTCTACCAGTTCCTCAACTCGCGAGAGACGCTGGACTACTATGGCAAGTTGTTCGCCCTGGATTATCGCACGCGCCGCCGTCGCACCGATGAGCTGCTGGACATGGTCGGGCTGTCCCACGTGGCCCATCGCCCGATTGGTGAGTTCTCCAAAGGGATGACTCGCCGCATCGGTCTTGCTCAGGCTCTGGTCAACGATCCGGACTTTCTCATCCTCGACGAACCGACCTCGGGGCTGGACCCCATCGGCACGCGGCAAGTGAAAGATCTCATCGTCGAGCTTGGCAAGAGAGGCAAGACGATCTTGCTCAGTTCACACCTGCTGGCCGACGTCGAGGATGTCTGTGATCGCATGGTCATGCTTTATGCCGGCAGAATTCGCGCTCAGGGAACCGTTGACGAGCTTCTCTGCGACACCAAACGAACCATTATCGAAACGCCCCGGCTGGAGCCGGAGACGATCGCTCAGATCGAGCAGGTCATCCAACGGTGTGAAGGTATGGGCATCGACAAGGTTGACTCCCCCCGGCAGCGCCTGGAGCATTTCTTCATGGATCTCGTGGAGAAGGCCCGTCGAGAGCAGGTCGCCACGGCCGGGGTCGTTCACGGCGGGCGCACCGCCAGCTTCTTGCGTGGAGAGGATGCGCGCGGCGAAGAGCTCATCGAGTCTCTTACCCGCGAGGAAAAGGAACCCGTTGGGATCCGGCCGGATGCCGCGGCGGAAGCGCCCAAGCCGCCGGGTGACGAAGTCCTTGCCCAACTGCTCGCCGAAGAATCCAATCAGGCCGCCGGCCCCGCCGACCAAGCCGCTACGGCGCCCGAATCGCCGCAGGATGTTGAGTCCTCCGTGATCGACGCCCTGCTGGGCGGGGATGATACGGCCCAAGGCGAAGAGCCCCCCGGCGACGAGAAGTCATAGCTATGGGCGTGTTTGTCCGCGTCTACCGACGGCTCGATCAGCTTCAGGGCAAGTTGTGGTTCCGCACCGTCGCCAGTGTGTTGGCGATACTCGTGATTGGGGGCTTCTACGGTCCGCTGCTCGTTGTCAGTTATGACCTGGATGCGCAGCGAACCGCGCTCGGTCGCGCGCTGGTTGGACAGAACCTCAACCAGGCTGACGAGCACGCCGTCTCCCTGGCCGAGACCGGAACGATTACCGTTAACGGGCGAATGTATGGCGGGCCCGAGTTCCTGGAACAAGCGGACCTGCTGTTTGACGGCCAGGGCGAGATTCTGAGTCCGGCCGGCCTGGCCAGGCAGTTCGTCTCTGACCAAGAGCCCGCGTGGGCGCCGCGATTCCTGCTCGAGCAGCCGGGCACGACGTGGATGTTGGCGATCGTTACCACGCTGTGGGTGCTGCTGATCGTGTGGATGCAGATCACGCTGCCTTTCGTCCTGACGACGCTGGGTACCGCGGCCCCGGTTGCGCTCTGCTGGGCGCTGGGAGCTGAGCAGGCGATGCTGGCGATTGCGGGAATGGGACTGCTTACGTTCACCTTCGTGCTGCTGACACGGGGGGTGCTCATTCTCTTTGCGTACCCGCATCAGGTGCTGGCGATCGCCCACACGGTGGTGAAGGAAGCGTCGCGGAGCCGCCTGTCGCTGGTCTTTGTGGTTGGGCTGCTAATCCTTCTTCCGTTGCTTCCGATCTGGCTCGATCCGGAGGCGCCGCTGCGGTTTCGGATTCAAACGTTCATCAGCCGTAGCCTCAGCCTGACCTACGCGCTCGCGGCGTTCATGACGCTGTTCCTGTCCTGTGCGACGGTGGCGTTTGAGATCCGCGACCGCCAGATTTGGCAGTTGATGACCAAGCCGGTGACTCGGCTCAACTATCTGTTGGGCAAATGGCTGGGGGTATTGAGCGTCAACGTGGTCATTCTGCTTGTCGCCGGCGTTTCGATCTTTACGTACGTGAAGTACCTCAGCCAACTTCCCGTCGCCTCCGGTCTGGAAGGCGCGCTGGATAGACTTGCGGTTCGCGACGAAGTGCTCACTGCCCGCGTGGGCACCATGCCGCAATTTGAATTACTAACCCGCCAACAGCTCTCAGCGCGCGTCGAGCAGCTTATCGAGCGCGATCCGGAAATGGCCGGTCAGGATGAAATCTCGATTTCCGTCAAGAGATCGTTGGCTGCGGACTTGCAGGAGAACCACCTCGCCGCCCAGCGCTCGATTCTGCCGATGATGCAGCGAAGCTACACCTTCGAAGGCCTCCGCAGAGCCAGGAATCTGCAATCCACTCTGACCCTGCGTTATCGTTTTCACATCCTGCGCGACGACGAGCACCAAACATTCCCGGTGGCGTTCACCTTCAATGATCGTCCCGATACGCTTGTGCGGCGACAGTACGTCCCCACCGTGACCCACATCCTGCCCATCGGGACCGACCTGATTCGCGACGACGGCACGATGAGCGTCACGGTTTACAACCTCAACCCGCCTCAGCCGGGCAGACCGGCCTACGGCTTCTTGAACTTTGAAGCGGACGACTTCGAGCTGCTCTATAAAGTCGGCAGCTTCGAGGCCAATTTCTTCCGAGCGGTGCTGATGACGTGGGTGAAGCTGGCGTTCCTGGCGATGCTGGGGATTGCCTGCTCCACGCTATTGAGCTTCCCGGTCGCGTGCATGCTGTCGTTTACGATTTTCATCGGAGGCACGCTCGGGCCGTTCCTGGCGCTGTCGCTGCACGAGTACTATCCGCCCCTGGCGAGCCAAATGGATTGGAGCAACATCGGGATGGTCATTCAATGGGCTGCGCAGTCGCTGATCAGAGCGATCGCCCAGGGATTGGTATTCCTCCTGCACAGCTTCGGTGAGTATCGACCGACGCAGAGCCTCGTTGAAGGCCGGCTTATCCCCTGGACGAGCGTGGCCGGGGTGACTCTTTCGCTAGGACTCATGTGGTCCAGCATCGCCCTTGTGTTTGGGTATCTCGTTATGCGGAACCGGCAACTGGCAATCTACAGTGGACATGGTTGAGCCTAACTGCTTGATGAATCGACGGGAGTGTTTTGCATGAGCCGAGACCGAGCGATCCAATTACTGGCTGCGGTGCTGCTTGTCGCCAGCACCATGGTCTGCGGCAGCGTGTTGCCGAGCATCACCGACCTGTCGCAGAAGCACTCATTGCGGTACACCGATGTGGTGGTCGAAGGCGCGCCGCCATTTGTCGCCTTGGGCACGGCCATCGGAGCACTGCGCGGCATCATCGTGGACTACCTCTGGATCAAGGTCCACCTCATGAAACAAAAGGGCCTCTACTACGAGGTCATGGCCGATGCCGATCTGATCACCAAGCTCCAGCCTCGCTTCGCCGCGGTGTGGGCGTTTCACGGCCACAACATGGCCTACAACATCTCCGTTGCTCACAACACTTCCGAGGAACGCTGGGAGTGGGTGAAGGCCGGGATCAACCTCGTTCGCAACAAAGGGCTGCGATACAACCCCAACGACTTGCAACTGCATAAGGAGCTCGCCTTTTGGTTGTCCCACAAGATTGAAGGTGTTTCGGATGATGCCCACCTGTACTACAAGACCGAATTCGCTCGCGAGTGGCATAGCCTGCTCGGTGAGCCTCCGTACGAACACGAGGCCAGAATCGTGTGGATCAAGAAGGTCGCGGATGCTCCGGAAACACTCGATCAAGCCCAGCGCCGCACCCCCGGGGTGATGGACCTCGTTGAACGCCTCCGCCGCGACCTGTCCCCGTACGAGCAACGCTTCAGCTTTGCGCTCGACAAGACGTTCCTCAAAGCACATGCCGAGTGGCAGGCGGCGAGAGGGCCGTCATTCTACGCCAGGTTTCGTGGAATCGGTCGTGGCGACGACCCGTTCTTCCGAGCCTTTGACGAGATCGCCTCCGACCCCGAGGCGCAGCCGGCATGGGATACCCTCATCGCCCATGTGCGAAAGCGGGTCCTCGTCGACGAATACAACATGGACCCGCAGTTGATGTACGAATACACCCGCGATTACGGGCCGATCGATTGGCGGACCGCGCACGCTCACGCGCTCTATTGGGCGCTCAAGGGCGAACAGTATGGCGAGAGTCGCGTCGCCGTGGATGACAACGATGTCTACCGGATCGTGAACAACGATCGCGCCAAGATCCACGCGATGCAGGGCATGGCCCGCTGGGGACGAATCAGCTTCGATCCCTTCTCAAGCGATCTGCCGGCTCGCCTACCCGATCCTCGTTGGATCGAGGTTATCGACTGGTACTGGGAAACAATTTCAGCCAAGCACAAGGACACCCGTGGTCCCGGCCCCGACCTCTTCATGGGCTTTCATCAGAATTTTCTCAGCTCAGCCGTCCGCGAGCTGTACCGCTCCGGCGAGACCGCGCTGGCCCAGAAATACCTTGATCGACTCAACAGCCTTTACGGGATGGGCGCGAGGCAACAAAACCCGAAATACGACGCGCCGCTGGATATCTTCGTGTGGCGGGAGGTTGAGGGCGAGTACGAGTTTCAACCGCACATCGCGCCCAGCGAGGTCGCCGCGTCGCTTCGCTACGGCTTCCGGGTCGGCATCGGCCAGGGACGCCCCGAAGTCTTTCAGCAGGCCGTGAAGTTCGCCAATGATGTCACCGTGTACTTCCGTGAACACGAATACATCAAGTACGAGACCAAGCTAGGCACCGAGCGGATGGCGGCGCTCATCACTCAGCTCGAAGACAGTGTGCCCAACGTGTTCGGCCAGCTCATGATCGATTCCACCGTCGGCCTGCTCGAAAGGCTGGCCATCTACAACTATAAGGACCTGCCCGACGAGTACCGCCTTGCGGTGTACGACGACATCTATCCACATGTGCTCCGGCAGTTCCAGGCCAGCGAGATCGGCAATGTTCTGACGATCGAGCAGGCGCTGCCGGCGCCACCGGGGCTGGAAGAATATCGCCGGATGAAGGCGATACAGGCTGCCCGCGAAGCCGAAGAGGCCCGCCAGCGAGAAGGCCGCCCGTCGGCAATAGAACGCCGGTGAATCCTCTTATCCCTTCGCGCCCGGCTCCGCCGGAGGTGTTCTCTCCGCATCCGGCACCGGATCGTATCCCGCACCGCCAAGCGGATGACATCGAAGGATGCGGCGCATCGCAAGCCATGAGCCGCGCATCGCACCCTTGGCCTGCAAGGCGTCGATGGCGTATTGCGAGCAGCTAGGCGCAAACCGGCAATGCCCGCCGAGATAAAGACCCAGCGTCGCCTGGTAGAACCGCACGGCAAGGACCAACGGCCGAGCCGACAGGCTTCGAGATTGTTTCATCGCGCTTCCGCCGACGCCGGGACCACTCACGGCCAACAATCATAGCACGTCCTCGGACGACCATCGACGCGCAGCGAGTCGGCTCGTCCTCGCAAGCGGCTTTTCCCGATCGGCGCTTCTGCGCGCACAAACGTGGCCGCTCATCCATATATGGAGATGGTCGAGTTCCCACCCTCACCTCCGCTGGCCACGTTCAATCAACGACCGTCATGGGTGAATCTCACCGGGCGCGTCGATCGGTCGGCGTGCCTGGAGCTGCGGGCGTCCGAAGTGTGGCCGCACGTACGGTTCACGGCGCCGCCGCGCGAAGCTCCCGATCCCGATGAGATCGGGACAGGTGGAATCGGGACGGGACGCGCAAGCGGCCGGCGGATGGTCCCCGTTCCAGCTGCATTCAAAGAGGCAAGCGGCACGTTGCAGATCTCCGCACACTTTCTCTATCGCCTTCACAGCGGCCGACTCCCGCGCCGCCTCCGTGGCGACCTGCGCACTACGAAATCCAACGTGATGCGCCGCCATCTCACCTCTCTCCCGGGGAGAGGGGTTGGGGGAGAGGACAGTCTCCCATTTCCCACTGGGAGAGGGACCGGGGGCGAGGGCTCCCCGCGCAAACACCTCCGCATCCACGACCCCGGCCC
>JAPUKX010000145.1 GCA_027295435.1 Planctomycetota bacterium
GCATCGCCCTGGACCACGCCCGATACCAAGACAGAGCGCTCCGTTAGTTCGTCGAGCAGAAACGCAACCGGGCCGAACCGATCCGCCCCGGCGGCTTCGAGGAACTGCGGGGTCACCAGGACCTCGCCGACGTTGAAGTCATCAACGATCTCCAGCACGGCTGAATAGTGATCGAAGTTCGGATGACTGATGACGACGGCCTCTACCGACCGCACGCCGAGGCGGCGCATGGCAGGGACGATGGATCGCCGGCCGGCATTCAGGTCGGTGCTCGAACCTGCGTCAAACAGGATCGTACTGCCGCCGCTGCGCAGGATGTAACACGATCCATCGCCCACCGCGAGCATGTCAATCCGAAGCGCCGGTGACCGCCCTAAAGGCAGCATCGGCCAGCAGAGCCAGAGCACCATCGCCAGGGCGGCCAGCCCAAGCAGCCGCCGCTGCCACCGTAAGCGGTGCATGATCAGCCCGCACACCCAAGCCAGTGCGAGCAGCGACCAGATCGCCGACGGGTATGGGACATGAACAAACGATCCCGGTACCGCGTCAATGCCGTCAACAATCGCGATCAAGACATCGGCACAGATCATCAGTGGCAGACCCAAAAGCAAGGCGGCGCTTGGCAAGACCACTGCCAGCACCATCTTCACGTATCCCACCACCAGCAAGACCGCGACAATCGGGACCGCAATCACCGTGAGTGGAACAGCGAGGGGAGAGATCGTGCCGAAGTAATACATCTGCATCGGAGTCGCGATGAGCCAGGCGGTCACGGCCACAGCCACCGCGGCACGCAGCCATTGGCCGACCATCTTTCGGGATGACGGCGCGAGCCGGTCAGGCGCGCCAAACAACCGCTGTCTCACCACGGGCTGCAGGTGAACCAAACCCAGCACCACCCCGTAGCTGAGTTGAAACCCAGCGGTAAACAGTTGATCCGGGCGCCACAACAACAGGACGATCGCGCTGAGCGCAACCAGCCCGCTGACGCGAATCCGCCGGCCGAAGGCAAGCCCGAGGCTGGCGACGATGGTCATCACCCCCGCCCGCAGGAGGGGCATCCTGACTTCCACCAAGACGAGGTACGCCAGCACCACCGCAATCAGCAGCCATCCGTGCCAGCGTTGGTAATGCCCGCCCAGTCGAGCCAGCAACAGCACAAAGCCGGCTAGCACACCCAGATGTAAACCCGAAATGGCCAGCAGGTGCGCGAGCCCCACCCGCCGAAATGATTCGCCCACACCGTCGAGCTCGGGCCCCCGCCGGCCCAAGAGGAGCGCTGACAGTAACCCGTCTCGCTTGGTCCGATCGGTTTCCGGGAGGTCCGACAGCAGCCACCCGCCGGCCCGTCGCCGAAACGCATCGCGCCACTTGAGCAGATCACCATATACGCTGCTTCGATCGCCAGGCATCACCGTGAGCAGATCGCGCTGCTCGACGCTGAGCACACCGGCTTGGCCGAGCGATCTGGCGTACCGTTGGTAGTCAAACTCGCCCGGGTTCATTGGAGCAGCCAAACGATGCAGCCATCCGGTGGCCTCGACCCGATCACCGGCGTGGAAGGGAGCGACTACCTGTTCCACTCGCACGAGCACCTTGCCCCGAACCGGCGCCCCCCGGCCGTCGCGCGATACCGTCGCATCGACTCGCAGCGGGAAGTACGTCGCCGGTGGACGATAATCGAATTGGGCCATCGAACCGGCTGAGCGATCGCGTATCACAGGCGGTCCCAGCGCTTCCCCGCGGACCCGCACGAGCACCGCTTGGTCGCCCAGCCATGCGGCGAGATCGTCCTGGGGCACGTAGTGGTGGCGAAGAGTCAGCCACGCTGCCCCGAAACTGACCGTCGCGATGGCGATCAAGCCAAGGGCCGCTCTTTGGGATGGGGGCCGGCTTCGATCATGCACCAGTCCAGCACCGAGCAATGCAAGCACTGCGATCATCAGCCACGGCCAAACCATCGGCTGCGGCTGGAACCATCCGATGGTGATGCCCCCAGCCAAACACAGGGCCAGCAGTGTTATTCTTTCGCGACGCGGCGCCGCCCCATGCCCAGCAATAGATGGAACCCCCGGCACGGGCGAGGCGGCGTCCGGTGCCATGCTGTGCCATCGTCGCCCGAGATGCCCTGTAGTGCAAGCGCTGCTCGATCAAACCTGCCCGCCGGGGCCCGGGGCCGCTATCCTTGCCGTGCGGACCCGATTCAGATTTCTTCCCAGCGAGCGACGGGCAGCAACCCATGCAGCATATCCTCGGCCAGACACGAGCGATCGAGACGCTCGCTGCAGCACTGCGCTGCGGGCGGCTGCAGCACGCGTGGATCTTCGCCGGCCCGCGAGGGGTTGGGAAATTCACCACCGCGATCGAGTTCGCAAAGATACTCCTCGACCCAAACGCGGCGGTGGGTCCTTCCGGGGCTCTCACAGCCGATCCGCAGAGTGAGACCACGCGCCTGATCAAGGCTCGGGCACACCCCGACCTTCACGTGATCTACAAGGAGCTGGCGCTCTATTCCGAGAACCCGGAAATTCGTGAGCGCAAGTTACAGAACATCCCGCTGGACGTGCTCCGCGAGCACATGATCGGCGGGCGCACAGGCGACAACAGATTCCATGAGCCGGCCGTATACAAAACGGCGGTGCTGGGCCACGGCAAGGTGTTCATCATCGACGAAGCGGAGTTGCTGGCATACGGGAAGAACGAGACCCAGAACGCCCTACTCAAGGCGCTCGAAGAACCTCCTCATCGGACCTATATCTTTCTGATCACCAACCGGCCGCAGCGCCTGCTTCTGACGATCCGCAGCCGCTGCCAGCATGTGCAGTTCACGCCGCTGGATGCAGAGGCGATGGCAGCTTGGTTTCAACGGGCGGCGCTCGGCGTCGACGAAGACGAACGAGCCTGGATTGAGCGGTTCTGCGAGGGATCGCCGGGAATGGCCCAACTCGCCGCCGACTACGGCTTCTGCCGCTGGCAGATGGCATTGGAACCGATGCTCGACGAACTCCAGCAAAGTTCCTTTCCGACCGAGATGGGGCAGATCCTGGCCGAGCTCATCGAGACGTTCGCAACCTCATGGGTCAAGCAACACGAAAACGCCAGCAAGGACGCTGCGAAAAAGGATGGGGCCAGGCATCTCCTGGCAATCCTGGCCGCCCATGCTCGCCGGAAACTTGCCAGCCGCATCGACGAGGATGAGGACCCGACAATCTGGTTGGAAGTGATCGACCTTCTGCGCGAAGCCGAGCGGCAGCTTGACGCCAACGTGAACCTCAAGTTGCTGCTGGAGAACCTCGTCGTCCAATGGGCTGCGCTGGCGGCCGAACCGGTTCGCTCATGACCGGCCATCGTTCGCGGTGCGCAACTTCATCAGGCCGCCGATCGGGTCAACCTGACGGCGAGCACAGACAATCAGCCCCACGATCCCGGCGGCGACCATCAGAAGACTCAACATCTGCCCCCGCGATACATCCCCTAAGGCCGTGGCCAGTACCGGCACGCCCTCATCCGGCTGGCGGACCAACTCGGTCACGATCCGCATCACGCCATAGCCAATCAGGAACCACGAACCGATGACGCCCGGCTTGCGCGGGCGCCACCACAGCAGCGCAAGAAATCCCATCAGAACCGGCCCGTCGGTGATGGCCTGAAGAATCTGCGACGGGTAGTACGCGGTGAGCAGGGGCGTGAGCGTCTCGGTCACCTGCGCGTTGCCGGCCCGTGCAGCCTCGATGATATTGCCGTAGAACGTCTCGTCACCGGGCACGACCTGGCGCAGGCCGTCAAGCTTCTCGTGGAGGCGCGGAAGGTCGGAGGTAAGGATTTCCTGCGGATACTTCACACTCCACCACGGCGGCTGGGCTTGCATCTTTTCGGGCAGCGCGCGGCCCCATAGCTCGGCGTTGACGAAATTCGCCAGCCGTCCAAGAAACAAGCCTGGCAAGGCAGCGAACGCGCCCACATCGACGAGATGCAAGGGCGAGATGCGGTGGCGCCGGCCGAACAGCCAGCACGCGATGATGACGCCAAGAATCCCGCCATGGCTCGCCATGCCGCCGCGATTGATCGCCACAAGGCCCCAAAATGGGAACTGTGTGCTGAAGTCCCACAGCAGTGGTTGATCGTAGAACAAGACATACCCGAGGCGGCCGCCGACCAACACTCCCAAGATGACGTAGATCATCAAGTCGCCCACCGCATTGGCGGGAATGTTGCTGCGCCCCGAGCCCCCAAGCCATCGAATCAGCAGCCAGGCGATCCCAAAGCCGGCCAGGTACGCCAGCCCGTACCACCGGATCCCGTCGGGAATGAACGGAAGGGCCTGCCACGACGCCGGGAACTCGATGGCAAACGCATCGAGCCGGTGCAGATACGCTTCAGCGAGGAAGATCGTCATGACGATAGCGCTCGATGGAGGGAACGCCCCTTGTGATAGCGTATCAAGATCAGGCGCGCTCGTTTCGCCGCCAGCCGCAGGCGAGCGCGGCGGCCGGACGCAGGAGACCGTTGAGAAAATGACCGCCAAACGAACGAAATCGCCGCCCAACCTACACGGGGCACGCTCCGCGCCATCGGAATTCCAGGGCCAGACCAAGCCAGGCAATTTGACGCCTGCATTGAATGTGCTGCTGGGGGGGGCGACACTTTCGGCCGACGAAGCCGCCGCCGCGTTCGAGGCGATCATGTCGGGTCAGGCGCACGACGGCGAGATCGGCGCACTGCTGGCCCTGCTGGCCACTCATGTTCCGACCGCCGATGAAATCCTCGGCGCCGCCGGTGTCATGCGCAGCCATGTTGATGCGGTGCGATCGTCTTGTGATCCGTCTCAGATTGTGGACACCGCGGGTACCGGCGGGGCCCCCAAGACGTTCAACGTTTCGACCGCCGCAGCCATCATCGCCGCCGCCGCTGGGGCCACCGTGGCCAAGCACGGCAACCGATCACGGACGGGCCGAGGCTCGGCGGAGGTGCTCGCGCAGCTCGGCGTCAACGTTGACGCCGATCGGGACACGCAGGCGCGATGCCTCGAACAGGCCGGCATCTGCTTTTGCTTCGCCATTCATCATCATCCCGCGGCGAAGTACGCCATGCCCGTGCGTCTGGCCCTGGGATTCCCCACGATCTTCAATCTGCTGGGGCCCCTGACCAACCCCGCCGGCGCCCGTCGGCAGCTCATGGGCGTCTACGACCGCCGGTTCCTGAAACCGATCGCCCAGGCCCTGGTCGCCCTCGGCGCCGTCCGCGCGATCGTCGTCCACAGCGACGACGGCCTGGATGAGCTATCGATCTCAGCCCCGACCCGGCTCGTGCATGTGTCCGATGGTCAGCTCGCTGAGCAAACCGTCGATCCCCGATCGCTGGGGCTATCACCTGCTAACCGCGAAACTGTCCTGGCCGTCGACCTGGAACATGCGACGGCGATGATGCGCAGCGTCATCGAAGGCACGGAAACCGGCCCGCCGCGCGACATGGCGCTGCTCAATACCGCCGCGACGTTGCTTGTCGCCGACAAGGTCGCGTCGCTTGACCAAGGCTTGCAACTGGCCGCCCGGGCGATCGACTCCGGCGCGGCGGCAGGCACGCTTGGGCGCTTGGTGGAATTGTCGAATGAAGAACCCCCCGGCGGAGCCGGGGGCTAAGGAGGACCCGTTGCGGCGATCGGCGTCTCGCTCATCGCTGATCTCATCACTCATCGCACATCACGCATCACACATCGCTCAGGGCTGCGCCGAAAGCAGCATCGCGCGGTGTAGTACAACGTGATCCTGGATGGGGCCGTTTGATCCCTCGGTGATTTCGATGGTCAGCTGCGAGCCGTGCAGGGCAATGCCGATCGATGCGATGGAGTGCTCGGCATTGAGCCGGGCGCGAAACACCTCTTGTTCATCATCTCGAATCACGAGTTCGCAATCGCCCCACGACCGTGCCATGCGTGACAGGCGAGCTTCGGCCAAGAAATACATCGGACCCGATACCAAGTCATAGCGAACCGTGACGGGCCCACGGAACTCCACCCGCGACAGCCCAAGGGGGGCGAAATCGTCCAAGGCCCTCGGCGGAGGCACCACATATCGCGTCGGCGGCCCCTGCACCCGTGTCGGCGCAAGTGCCCCAAACGGGCTCAGCGCCTCGGGATCGAATAGCACCGCAGCCAACGCCGACAGCGGTACCTGCTTCGGCTGCTGCTCCGTAAGAAAGGGCAGGCCGACGAGTTGAACGAACCCATCCTCGCTGAGCACGATGCGGGCCACATCGACCACGGTGCCGCTGATCAGCCACAGCCGCCATCCTGTGGGCTTTCGCGGGGGCGTGATCATTCGAACAGCGGCGGCGCGGCTCAGCGGTATCTCGATGGTTTGCCGGTCACCGGCCGGCGCCCCATTTGACACCTCAATCGTGATGGGATCACCCAACGCCGTCACGAACCCCTCGAGCTCGTCGCCGTTGGCCAGCAGCAGGACATCCGCAGCGCGCGCCGATTTCATGGCGGGTAAGGCAGCACTCTCGGCAAACATCACCGACTCGATCCGGTCCAGCGGAACCTCCATCCTGCCCATCAAGGGGTGGATCCACACCAGCACGTCATCGGCGGGTCTGCCTCCGGAGAGCGCTTCACCGGGGAACCGCTGCCCGTCGGCCAACCGCAAGAGCCCCCCGCCCGGCGCCGCCGGGGCAGCGTCGGAATCCAGCAGAGCCACACATTGCTCGATGGCGACGGTCTTCAAGCCCCCAGCTGCATCTCCATACACGAGCGATCGATCGTTGATTCGCACCAACCGGACCGAGTGCACCTGATGGTCGCGTCCTATCAGCAAGTGGCCGTCGGAGGCGATGGCGGACGGCGCGGTCGCGGCCAGCACCGCAACGAGGCAACCCACGATGGCGGGCCAATCGCTCATCACCTCTGGAAGATCGGCAGATAGCGCCTTGGCATCTGAAGGATGATCAAGGCCATGGACGTGGCGTACGCCCCGCCGGCGTGATGGTCGAGCCATCCCCCGTTGCTGGCCTGGCGGGCAAGCAGCTCGTCTCGGACGGCCGGCCACCACGTCTGCCAATACTCGCCGCCGGCGAGGTACATCGACTGAACGGCATAGTACTGCCCGTAGTAATAGTGGGCCTGAACAGCATTGCGTTTCCCGGGCAGTGCGGCTCGCATGAGATATTCAAGTCCGCGAGTGATCGAGTCGTCCTCGTGGATGCCCGCGTAGAAGAGGCTGGCGACGCCGCCTGCGGTTCGGGGCCAGGCCGACCCGCCCGCTTGAAGCATGTACTTGAAGCCCCCGTCGGGATTCTGGCACCGACGCACATACTCAACCGCTCGATCGATCGTCTGCTTGGGCACCTTGATGCCCGCATTGCGAGCCGAGCGCAGAGCCATGATCTGACAGATCGTCACCGAGATGTCGGCATCGTAGGGAACCGGGTTGTACCGCCACCCGCCCTCGTCATTCTGGGTGCCGACAATCAGGTCAACAGCTTTGACCAAGGCGTCGCGGACCCGTTTGTCGCTGGGGTTCATGCCGTAGATCTCTCCGAGAAACAAGGCCGCAAAGCCGTGGCCATACATCGGCCCATGGGATGTATCGGCGGCGAGCAGCCCGGTCTCGGTGGCGTGGGCCAACACGAACTCCAGGGCGGCGGTGACCTGATCGCCATACTCACCGCGCCCGGGAAGATGCCCATTGGACATAAATGCCAGCGCACTCAGCGCCGTGATGCCTACGTGCTTGCCGTAGCGCCCACTGCGAAACGACCCGTCGCTATCCTGCTCGCCCTTCAGATACACAAACCCCCCGGCGATGGCTTCGTCGAGCTTCGCGGTCATCTCACCTTCGGTCGGGTTGTTCTGGGCGCTGCCCTGGGCGCGATCGACATCCGCCGGCTCTTTGACTGCCGGCTCGACTATCGGTGGGTCCGCGTCAGGCGCTTCCCGATCAGCCGGTCCACTTATCGCCGGCACAAGCATCGCGCAGGTCAGGGTGCTGACCCAGATTCGAGTCATGGACGTCACTGCGAGGAGGCGCTTCACAAAGACCCCTCCTCGGCCAGGCGCTCGTAATACTCCCGCGTGAGCTGCTCGTACAAACTGGAGAATCTTTCGTTACGCCCCTGAAGCAACATGTCGCGGATACGACCGGGAAGGTGGCCCCACTCCGTTGCGGTCTCTTCGAGAACGCGATTGATCTCCTCGTCGCGGCGTGGCGGAAGCCCACCGGCCTGAGGGTCTTGAGGAGAAGACGCGCACTGCTTGCAATCGCAGGAGGCAGCGTGCCCGGGCTGAGGTCTGGGCGCGGAACGACTTTGCGATCGCCCGCCATCCGGCGGAGGCTTCCCGCCCACTGATCTCAACTTGCGAGCCTGATCGATCAATTCGTCCAGTTTGGATAGGATCTCCTCCTGAAGGCGCTGCGTGCCAAGGCCGGGATCGAGCTCTAGCTCCAAGAGGTCGGCGCTGATAGTCATCTTTTCCAAGGCCAGGGCAAAGGCGTCAGTGATCCTGGCTTCGGCAAGGGCGCGCTGAAGCTCCTGCTCGGCGTCGCGCCGGGCCGCCTCGATCGCACTGCGATCCTGTTCTTCACGCTCGAGGCCGAGCAGCTCGTCCAGCGACGGCGGTGCTTCGTCGGGCAGTTGGGAAGTCCGCTGCTGCCGGCCTGATTCAGCGGTGAGCGCATCACCCTGCGGCGGGGCCGTCGCCTCGGCAAGCCCCACGGTGGCCAAGGCCAGCAGCGCTGTCGCCGGAGGCGGGAATAGAAACCAGCGGGGTCGTATCGCCATCTTCGCGCTCATTGCGGACGCGCTCCCGGGCTTGAATCGGCTCCGTTAGGTGGCCCCTTGAGCATGTCGAGTACTTGTCGTCCCAGACTCTGTAGCTCGCGTTGTGATCGGCCGAGGTCTCGCAGGCGTCGGCTACGCTGGGTCGGCTCCAGGTCGGTGCGGCCGTCAATGGCCCGCGTCAGATTATAGACCTGTTCCTGCATGCCCCGCAGCAACCGCAGCTCGGCCAGTGGCGGGATGAGTCGTGGCTGACCGCCGCCACCACCGCCTCCTTGCTGCTGTGCGAATTCCCCGGGCGGCTCCACGACTTCCTCCAGCGCTTCGATCAACCAGCCAATGCTGCCAACGATGCGCTGCTGACGCCGGGTCACCTCCATGCCCACCTCTCCCTTGACCAAGTCGTCGATCACCAGACGAGCCCAATCATCAAGCAGCGAATGCACATGCGAAAAGACAAGCGACACATTCAGCTCATGTCTTGAAGCGCGAAGCTCATCCAGCCCGAGGCGGATCTCTCCTTGCGCCCCGCTGAGCCGACGGGCTTCGGTGAGTCGGCGCCGATCAAGCTCACCATCTCCCGCCAACTCGAGGGTTTCGGCGCGCAGAGCGACTTCACGGTCAACATATTCGCGATATGCTGCGATGACGTCAGCGCGCTGCCGCCTCATTTCACGTTGTTCGATCACCCGCTCAAGCTGCTCGGCGAGATCCATTGCTTCACGAAGAAGACCCAGCGAACGGTTCTCCGCGAGCTCCACCTCGCGAGCGTCCAGGGGCTTAGTGCGCAGCACAACGACCGCGGCGCCCTGCGCATCCGCTGCCCGATCCAGCACGCGGGCAATCCGTCGAGTCTCCTGTGAGGCGGCGCGGGCCAGCGCGGCCACTGCCTGCGTATTCTGATTCAGCCGGATCATCGCCCGATCCCGGCCGGGGAACGAACCTGCCTCGACCGCCCTGGCCAGCGCGGTCAGCTCGCTTTCCTGCACGGTGATCAGCTGCTCAATTGATTCAATCAAACTCGCCAACCGGCGCAGCAGCTCCTCGGCGCTGGCTCGTTTGGACTCGCGAATGTCGTGCAGCATTCGCTGCAGTGTGCGTCGGGCGGCCTGCTGCGCGCCCTGGGCGGTGCGCATCTGATTCTGCTTGAGGCGATCGGCGGCGCGATCCATCTCCCGCACCAGCTCGCCCTGCTCGCCGGTCGTAGCGGCGGCCCGCATCGCCGCAGCGCCGTGAGGATCCACGTCTTTGAGGTCTTCTTCCTGACGGTGCAGGTCTTCGATCATCTGCCGGCTTTGTTCACTAAGATCGCCCTGACGCTCAGCGATGCGGCTCAATTGCGTTCGTTGATCCGTGGTCAGTTCGTCCAACGTTCGCCCGATGGTCTGTCGGCCCAGCGCAGCCGTTTCGACTTCGAGCTTCGTCTGAGCATCCATAAGGTCTTCAAGCCGCCGCGCGGCAAGCCAGGTATCCTCATCTCGGTCGAGCAATGTAATGAGATCGATCAACTCGTCGCGCACCTCCTGCTGAGCTCGGACGACGACGCGGTCCTGCGGAGGCGGCTCGCGAAGTTCAAACTCATTACGTGGGCCGGAGCCGGGCGGCCGCACTCCGTCGCGCGGCTGGTCGTCTCGACCATATTCACGAACACTTGGGGGGATTCGACCGGACGATCCGCCTGGAGCGCCAGTGTGGCTGCGCCGCTCGGCTTGGCGGCCCTCGATCGCCGCGATGGCCCGATTTGCAGCTCGGCCGGCGAAGTCCAGCAGGTCGCCTGCTTGGCGAACCAACCGGCCAAGCTGCTGGTCATCGAGCCGATTGAGCCCCATGCGCTGCACGATCCGATCGACCGCCTCGCGCTGAGTGGCGATCCGTGCCCCAGCTTGCGCCTGCGCTCGCTCAACACCCGGCTGCACGCCGTCCCGGATCACGTCGTCCTGGAGCTCGCGCTGCAACGCCTCAATCCTGATCGCGTTCTGTCGAACCACGCCGAGCTGGCGGCGAAGCCGGGCGGTCAAGTCGAGCTCGCTGATGATGCGGAGTCGCCGGGCTGGGGAACGGACGAGCGGATGTCTTTGTCCGTCGAGCTCAAACACGTCCTCACCGAAACCGCGCAGAAGCACGACGTCGCCTACCGCAAGCTCAAACGAGGCCAGGTCCAGCTCGGCTTCGATTGTCGCCGCTGGTGTGTGAGCGGAGCGGTGGGTCTCCCACAGCGGCTGCTCGGCCGTGGGTTTCCGGTCACCGCGTTGTCTGCCGGCCTCGAGACCGATCGTGGGCAGGGCGACGGCGTCCAGAGCCTCAGCCGAGACGGGAACGAC